>DRLF01000341.1 GCA_011051425.1 Thiolapillus brandeum
AAGGCGGGAAGCAACAGGTTCCCTGCCTGCGCATTGCCAATGAGGACGGCAGCGTCACCTGGCTGTATGAATCCGGCGATATCATCGCGTATCTGCAGAAAAGGTTCGGCTGACCTCCTGTAACAATCGGGTAGGATGCGGTGAGGCACAAACCGCATCAAAAGGGCGTGGGTATTCTTCGATGCGGTTCGCAAGCTCACCGCATCCTACCAAATCCAGGTTTTATGCAGTGCCGGAAGCCAGCCCGCAACATTCATGAAGTTTCCGGGCTAACCGGTCACCTTGCATCGTGATAAAATCCCACCATACGATTCAGTTACCGGAAGGCGGCATGACCACCCCACACAGACTCCTCGCCCGGGCAGAAGCCCAGGTCCATCAGAACCTTTTCACCATGACCAACAAGGCTCATCAGTCGGTGGAGCAGGCCATGGAGGCGCTGAAAACCCAGAATGCGGAACTCGCCCAGACCGTGGTCAACGAAGATCTGCAGCAAAACCATCTCATGCGCATCATCGAGAAGGAGTGCCTGCAGATCCTGGCCACACTGGAACCCAAGGCAGGTGATTTGCGTGAAGTGGTCGCCAGCCTTCAGATCTGCACCGAACTGGAACGTATTTCAGACCATGCCAAGGACATTGCCAATATCGTGCTGGGCATGGATCCCAGCGATTTTTCAGGCCCCATGGATCGCCTGGCCGCCATGGGCGATCTGTGTCAGACCATGCTGGTGCAGGTCATGGAAGCCTATGAAAATCTCGATGTCAAACTGGCGGAGCACGTCGCCCTTCACGACCAGCGCGTCGACGAGCTGGATGAAGAGGCAAGCTCCAGTCTGATGATGACCCTCATGAACAGCGCAGACACCAGCATGCATTGCACTCACCTGCTGTGGATTGCCTATCACCTGGAACGCATCGGCGACCGTATCACCAATATCGCTGAACGGGTAACATTCATGGTTACGGCGGAAACGCCCGAACTGGGATGATTGCCCCGCAAAGCCTGGGAGCACTGAGCATCATACACCGGCTCCTCATTCAACTGGTCGAAGACCTGCCCGCCAGAGACGTCAACACCCGCTTTCATGCGGATCTGCCTTGCATGGGCTGGCTGCTCGGGCGCAGCGTCTATCTGGAGCTGTGGTGGCTGCGCGAAAAGATCCTCGGGGAAAACGACCTGTCCAGGCGCGTGCGGCATATCTTTTCCGGCTCCCTGCCCCAGGCCGTTCAGATGCAACAGCAACTTCCCCCCAAGGAGCATCTGCTCAACTGGGCGCTGGAGATCCAGGACGAGCACCTGTCCCGCCTTGCCAATCCGGGCCAGCTGCCTGCTCATCCCTGGCTGAAGAACGGCTGGCTGGTGGATTACATGGTTCAGAGCCATGGACGCATCTATGAGCAGATGCTGTCCGTACGCCATGCACGCGCCGTCAAACAGGGCGGTGCTTTTGAAGTCAGAGAACCCCTGCAGTCCCGTGCACCCGGGGCGGACAGCACAGAAGTCTCTCAAGGGCATTACCGCATAGGCGCCCGCGAAGGAGTGATGTTCGACAACGAACAGCCCATGCAGATGGTGGAGATGCGCAACTTCCGCATCAGCGACAGACCCGCAGACAATGCCGCCTGGCTGGCATTCATGGAAGATGGTGGCTATGCCAAGGAAGAATACTGGAGCGATGAGGGCCGGCAATGGAAGCAGACAAGCAACCTGTCACACCCCTGGCACTGGCGAAAAGATGCCGCCGGCCACTGGTATGCACTGGGCCTCAACGGCCCCATGGAACTGCTGCCCGACCAGCCGGTCAGTGGCATCTCATGGTATGAAGCCGAAGCCTATGCAAACTGGGCCGCACAGAATATCGAGGGTTTTGGCGGTGCCGTGCTGCCCCATGAATATCACTGGGAAGCCGCCGCCCGTATCGGTGCCTTGAAAGACGGGGGCCGGGTGTGGGAATGGTGCGGGAATCCGCTGCATCCCTACAAGGATTACGAGAAACCGGTCGACCCGGAAATGTGCACACAAGAATTCGACGGCAGACATCCTGCCTTGCGTGGCGGCTGCATCCATACCCAACCCGCCTTGCGCCGCATCAGCATCAGGAATGCGGGACTGCCGGGCGCCGGTTATCTCTTTTCCGGTGTCCGGCTGGTCTTCCCGCCAGCGCTGCAGGAAGAGGCCCTGTACATCGAGCAGTGGCAGAAGTTTCTCGACAAACGCTGACCGACAGTATCAGATGGCATCCTCGTCTTCCTCGCCGGTACGGATGCGGATGACGCGCTCCACGGCAGACACGAAGATCTTTCCATCACCGATCTTGCCGGTGCGTGCCGCACCGATGATAGTTTCGACGCAGGTGTTGAGCTGCTCTTCCTTGACCACGAGTTCCAGCTTCACCTTGGGCAGAAAATCCACCACGTATTCCGCTCCCCGATACAGCTCTGTATGCCCTTTCTGGCGGCCAAAACCCTTCACTTCAGTGACGGTCATGCCGGTAATGCCGATTTCAGACAATGCCTCCCTCACATCGTCCAGTTTGAAAGGTTTGAGTATGACTTCGACTTTTTTCATCGGTTTCCCCTGTTTGACAATCTGATCAATAACCGTTGACGATAGGATAACGCCTGTCGCGGCCATATGCACGCCGGGTGACCTTCACTCCCGGCGGCGCCTGGCGGCGCTTGTATTCATTGACATCCACCATGCGGGTGATGCGCCGCACCAGCGCCTGATCGAAGCCTGCCGCCACGATCTCGGCCACACCCTGATCCTGCTCCACATAACGGCTCAGGATCTCATCAAGCACATCATAGGGCGGCAGGCTGTCGGTGTCCTGCTGATCCGGACGCAGCTCGGCAGAAGGCGGACGCACGATGACCCGCTCCGGTATCACCTCGCCGTCCCGGTTGCGCCAGCGCGACAGGCGGTAGACCATGGTCTTGAAAACGTCCTTGAGGGGCGCAAAGCCACCGGCCATGTCACCGTAAAGAGTGGCATAACCCACGGACATCTCGCTTTTGTTGCCCGTGGTCAGCAGCATGCGGCCGCTCTTGTTGCTGATGGCCATGAGAATGATTCCCCGGCAGCGCGCCTGGATGTTCTCCTCGGTGACATCCATGGGCTGGCCGGCAAATTCCTCTTCCAGCATACCCAGAAAGGCCTTGAAGGCCGGTTCGATGGGAATGATACTGTGCTTCACACCCATGCGCCGCGCCTGTTCGAGGGCATCCTCGTTGCTCATGTCCGCGGTATAACGTGACGGCATGAGCACCACTTCCACCTGTTCCGGCCCCAGGGCGTCCACCGCCACGGCCAGTGTCAGCGCCGAATCGATGCCGCCGGACAGGCCCAGTACCACACCCTTGAAGCCTGTCTTGCCCACGTAGTCGCGCACGCCCAGCACCAGGGCGCGGTAAATCATTTCCTCTTCGTCCGGGCAGGGAGTGACCACGCCCGGTTGGGGCTGACCGTCTTCCAGTGAGAGAACTTCCAGGGAAGGCCCGAAAAAAGCGCTGCGCAACAGGGTCTTTCCGCCGGCATCCACGACAAAGGAGGCGCCATCAAAAACCAGCTCATCCTGTCCGCCGACGAGATTCACGTACACCACGGGAAGGCCGTTTTCCCTCGCCCGCTGCGAAACCACCTGCTCCCGCTCCTTTCCCTTGCCCGCCTGGTAAGGTGAAGCGTTCAGGTTGAGGATCATTCGGGCGCCGGCTGCCGCTGCCTGGGCAGCAGGGCGGGCCTTCCAGATATCCTCACAGATGGTGATGCCCATGGGCACGCCCGCAATAGTCACCACGCAGGGAGCCTCACCCCGCATGAAATAACGCTTCTCATCGAATACGCTGTAGTTGGGCAATTCCGCCTTGAAGTATTCCGCAATCACCGCACCACTGCGAATCACGCCGGCAGCGTTGTACAACTGTCCTTTCTTCCGCCGCGGATAACCGATCACCAGGTCGATGCCTTCGGTCTGCTTGCAGATGTGCGCCAGGCCTGCTTCGACATCGGCAAGGAATTCCGGGCGCAGCAGCAGATCCTCCGGCGGATAGCCGCAAATACAGAGCTCAGGAAATATCACAGCCGCCGCGCCCAGTTCGTCCCTGGCCTTTGCGGCAATATCCAGCACCTGGCGGACATTACCGTCGATATCTCCCACCAGAAAATCACCCTGGGCAAGTGCAATATCTGCAGGCATCTTGCAGCATCTCCATTTAATAAAAAAGGATGTTAAAGTAACACAAAGAATCGGGATTTTTTAGTATCCTTGCCTATATGAAAATAATCTTTCTTCTCGCCTCAGCAGGGCTTATCTGGTGGATAGTGCGCACCTTGCGCAGTTCCAGGCCCGCCACAAGCAAGCCGAAAATAAGAAACATGGTTTCCTGTGACTATTGCGGCCTGCATGTCCCGGAAGACGAGTGTGTAAGGCAAAACGGACACAACTATTGCAGCAGGGAGCATGCGCAAAAGGACAGCGGCTGATGCGTGCGGACCGGCTGGCAGACCGTCTGGTCATCATGCCTGAAGCCCAGGAAGGCAACAAACGGCTGATGCGGCTGTATTTCACCTACCGCGTGATGCTGGCCATCGGCCTGCTGGTTTTCAGCGTTGCGGGAATTGGGCCTTCCTTTCTCGGCAGCGAATCGACAGACCTGCACATCATCACCGTGCTGGCCTATCTGGTACTTTCCATCGCCTCCCTGACCCTGAGCTTTTTCGACCTGGGCTCCAAACAGGTGGAATACGCCTTTGCCATACTGGTAGACAGCATCGTGATCAGCATCCTGCTCTACACGTCCGGCGGGGCACAGTCGGGACTGGGCATATTGCTGGGCATTTCCATCGCCTTCGGCGCCCAGGGCATGCCGACACGCATTGCCATGTTCTCAGCCGCCGTTGCAACTGCGGCTATATTTCTCGAAGCCTATCTCGAGTACGTTTTCCTGGATCACCCTTTCAACAACCTGACTGTACTGATCCTGCTGGGCACTTCCTATTTCGCCCTCGCCTTTCTTTCTCATGAATTATCCGCCCGCACCCAGCTCAGCGAAAAACTGGTCAAACAGCAGGGCAAGGACATTGCCAACCTCACCGAACTGAATGACCAGGTTATTCACAATATGCAAACCGGTGTGATCGTGCTGGATGAAAAGACCAATATCCGGATGCTGAACGATGCGGCATGGCGCTTTCTGGGACGCCCGATAAGCACCGTGGGCTATGCCCTTGGACAGATCAGTGAGGACCTCGCCACAGCTCTCAATCGCTGGCGGCAGCAGCCTTCATCCCAGCAGCGCCACCTGCATACTCATGCAGAAGGCAACGATTTGCTGGTCAAATTCCAGAACATCGGTGAAAGCAAGCGCACCGGCATACTGATCTTCCTCGATGATGCATCCCGGGCAGCCGAAGCCGCCCAGCAGCTCAAACTGGCCTCCCTGGGAAAACTGGTCGCCAGCATCGCCCATGAGATCCGCAATCCCCTGGGGGCCATCGGGCACGCCAATCAATTGCTGCAGGAATCCGATCATCTGCAGGGAACCGACCGGCGCATGACTGAAATCATCGACCGGAACACTTCCCGGCTCAATGAGGTGATCGAAAACATACTTTCCCTGTCCCGTCAGCGTCCTGTCGAATCGGAAAAGATCCGTCTCGATGTCTGGCTGAACAAGCTGTGCAAGGAAATGAGCAACAACTACCGGTTGCAGCCGGAACAGATGGTCAGCTATGTTTCACCCCCGGACACCAACCTGGTGTTCGATCCCCAGCAGGTTTTCCAGATAGTCAATGCGCTGGTCGAAAACGCCATCAAGCACCAGGCCCACAAGGCCGAAAAACTGACAATCTCCCTGACTGGCGGCATGGACCCCGGAACCCGGGAAGGCTACATCGAGGTGATCGACAATGGCGCACCCATCTCCAGCGAAATCGTGGACAAGCTGTTCGAGCCCTTTTTCACTACCAGCAACATGGGGACGGGGCTGGGGCTTTATATCGTCAAGGAACTCTGCGACGCCAACAACATACGCATCAGCTATCTGCCGGTTTCGAGCGGCGGAAACTGTTTCAAGTTAAAATTTGCCCCAGACAGGCAAGACAAACCCTAAAAGGACTTTCCCATGAGCCAGCCCATCGCACTGATCGTCGACGACGAACCCGATATCCGGGAACTCCTGGAAATCACTCTGGCACGCATGAACATCGACACTGTCGAGGCGGAAGACCTGGCCCAGGCGCGCAAAGCCCTTGCGGCCCAGAAATTTCAATTGTGCCTTGCCGACATGCGCCTTCCCGACGGGGATGGCATCGAGCTGGTCAGAGAGATCCATGAGCAGTATCCCGGCACGCCCGTCGCCATGATCACGGCT
>DRLF01000342.1 GCA_011051425.1 Thiolapillus brandeum
ACTGCCGACGACACTGCTCAGACAGGTGGTGCTTTGATCCAGGGCGCAGCACATACTGCATTGCGGGATCTTACTGTTATCAATACAGGTGCACGTGTTGCTTCTGCCGGAATTTACAATGCAGGAACCGCGTTCACCATTGAGCGAGTAGAAGTCATTGTAGATGGCAAGGCTTCAAATAACACGGGAATAAGAAACGAAGCTGCCGAATCGCATTTTGCCGATATCGTTGTTTCTCTGGCGGGTCTTGCCAATGCAAGCTGCAATGGCATTGTGAACCAAGGTATGGGCAGTCTTGAAATTGACCGGACCAGGGTTGTGGTTTCAGGTTGCAATGACAATATGGCAATTACAAATGTGAATGCTGTCAATCTGAGGTTGGTCGACGTAAGTGCCATCGCAACTGCGGTTGGTAACCAGACCGCATATGGTGTTTGGAGTAGTGGCTCTGGCCTTATGATCCAGGATTCCAGACTCGAAGGCGCCACCTATGCTTTGGGAATAGGTTCTACATCCGCAAAAATTATCAATACCCAGCTGGATGGTCCCATAGGTGCCGATTCCGCTGGTATCCAGTGCTGGGGGACGTATGATAAAAACCTGGCCATTCGGCCTTGCTAGGCAATCTCTGTAGAGGATCTGTATCGTGTCACGTCATTGGCTAACCCTGGCTTTCGGCAGCGTTGTGCTTTCATCTTCGGCTTTTGGCGCGGGGATTGGAATCAACCCCGGTGGCATTCGATTTCCGGATGGCAGCTTCCAGGCCACGGCTGCCAAGCCGCCGCTGCCTCCCGGCATGGCGTGGGTGGCTACATCCGGGGGGGCCTACAGCAGTCCGGTTGATGCCATGACCCATTTGTCTGACTGGTGTGAGCCTGGCAGCAATGCCAGATGCACATTGTTGATCGCCCCAGGTACTTATGAACTGCCACAAGATCAGCAGTTGCTCATGCATCAGGGGGTAGATATTGTGGGTATGGGAATGGAGTCCACGCAAATAGTCGGGCATGTGGGTGGTGCAACACCGGGCGAGAACAGTGCACTGATTCTGGGAGCGGCCGAAGCCACGTTGCGAGACATTACTGTTGTTAATCAGGGTGTTGACAATGCTGCCAACGTGACGGCTATTTATAACAAACACTGGGCCTTCAGTATTGTGCGTGTAAAGGTGTATGTTGGTCTTTGGGCGAATAGCGCCGATACCTATGGCATTGTAAACGAAGGTGCTTTGGATGTTACGTTTGAAGATGTAACCATTAATTCTAGCAATGTCAGCGGCAGTAGTTCAAAGAAATGCTTCGGGATATGGAACAAAGGGAATGGAAAATTGGAAATCAATTATGCCAGAGTCTTGGCTATGGGATGTGATGATGACAATACAGCCATACAAAACACCGAAAGTATTTTACGCCTGGTCAATGTAAGTGCGGAAGCACAGTTTGCTGGTTCTTTTCGCGCATTCGCAGTTTGGAATACCCAGGGCACAATCACGATCCTGGATTCCACACTGAAGAGTACCTACCGTTCCCTGGGAATAGGTTCTGCATCGGACACAATCATCAACACGCAACTCGATGGCGCCATCATTGATGCTTTTCCTTCACCCAGCACCCAGTGCAGGGGAACCTACGACGGTAATCTGGTTAAGGTGGATTGCTGAAGGGCGATATACTTATAAGGTAAGTCTCAAGCTTGTCATGAAAAACTCTCGGTATGCTGTCTGTTATTCTGGCTAGGTCTGGGAACCACTTTGCAGTCTGGCGCGGATATCTTCTCTGGCCTGCCTGAGTATGGAATCGCGGTCCAGGTTGTCCAGTATCTCCCGCACCACCAGCTTGGGGCCGCCTTCGCCCCAGGATTTTCCCTGAGCCAGATAACGCTCGGCGGCCTGGCCCACGATCCAGGTGCTGTAGTAGGCTACGGCGCCCTGGGCGCCGCCGGTGAGCAGGGTGGTCAGTCCCGCCGAGCCCAGTTTCAGCGCCGAAGAGATGAAATGCACGGCCCATACCGTGCCCATGAGCAGGGCCATCTGTGCGCCGATGGTCTTGATCAGGTCTCCGGCTTCGTTCTTTGTCAGGGGCAGGGCATAGAGCTTGGACAGGTGCATGATCATGCTCACGTCCACCACAGCGGCGGCCACCAGGTCGGCGACGGGCACCGGGTTCAGGGCCACGGCCACGCCCTTGGCGGTGCAGTATTTGCGGATGAGCTTCTGTCCCAGCTCACGCCGGGCTTCGAGAATACGCTCGCCCACCTGGTCACTGAGCTGACTGGCAAAAAGGGAGGCGTTGAGAGCGGCCAGGGTCTGGCCTTCACTTTGCAGGATGTCCCACAGGCGTTCCTTGACTGCCGCGATATCGGAGGCAGGGCGCTGCCATTCTTCCTGCTCCTCACCAGATTCGTCCACACGAATGACAAGGCGCTCTGCGGGATCTGCGCTGGCCAGGACGATGTTGTGAGGCTCGACGATGCCCGCGGCATGGCGGGTGATGGATTCGATCAGGGTCTGGCGTTCTGCAGGGCTGTAACGGTCGCTCTTGTTCAGCACCAGTATGATGGGGCGATGCAGGGCGGCGATCTCCCGCAGGGCCCGGGTTTCGGTTTCGGTGAGATCGGAATCGACCACGAACAGCACCAGGTCGGCCCGTCCCGCCACTTCCCGCGCCAGCTGTTCCCGGGCTTCGCCGTCCATTTCGTTGATGCCGGGGGTGTCGATGAGAAACACACCGCCGTCTTCATACTCCTGCCACTGGCCGCGTTCGGCCTTGGTGGTTTCGCCATGCAGGGGGCTGGTGCTGAAGCGCTGTTCACCCAGCAGGGCGTTGAGCAGGGCGGACTTGCCCACGCTGACCCGGCCGAACACGGCGATATGCAGATGACCGTGTTCCAGGCGGTCAAGCATGGCCTGGACCTCCTCGTAGTCCTGCATCAGGGACTCGCGAATCTCCGGAGGAACGCGTTTGTCGTTCACCAGGGCGTCCAGACTTTCCTGGGCCAGGTCGAGATGATCTGCTTCGCTGGCTTCAGTCGTCCTTGCTGGCGCTTCTGACTTCCTGGAAAGCCAGTCGGGCATAGCGGACTGCAGACGCTTTAATATCTTCACCAAGTTGATCCTCGAACTGGTTGGCTACCTGTAATGGGTGGAGTTCTCCACGGCTGTCCAGTGATGCGGCAATGCTCTTGCCCAGGGCGTCGAACAGAAAACCGTAGACCACCGCGTGCAATAGTCCGCCGGCTACCGTGCCCACACCGGGGAATGCCTTGAGGGCATTACCTGCTACGGCCAGCAGCAGGGTCGTTTGTTTACGCACCCGTTTTTGAATCAGCTCCAGCAGCAGGTCGAGATCCACCTTGCGTACCGGTATATCATACAGCCTGGACAGGTCCTTGATCATCTGGGTGGCAAGAAAGCCCTGAATGAGAATGTCCGTTCCGGGGGTCATGGCGGCGATGGCGCCGGCGACGGCTTTTTTGGCATAGCCGGAAACCAGTTTTTCCGCTTCTTCCCGGCGATGAATCTGCAGCTGCTGGTTGAGCTTTTGTTTGACCAGCACGAAGACGGCGCTGTCGCGCAGGCTGTCCAGCGTGTCGCTGTGGCTGTCGATGATGCGTTGCAGGGCCTGTTGCAGGGCATCCACCTTGGGGGGCAGTTCCCGTTCTATCTGCTCTTCCCGGCCATCCGGAAGGATGCGCGTCACCTGCCGCCGTCCGCCGGTGCTGATGGGAATGACGTCCGCCTTACCCAGACGATCCACTTTTTCCTGCAGTTGCTGGCGCACCCGTTCCAGGTCGGCATCGCTGTAGCGGTCGATCTTGTTCAGTGCGACCAGCGTGGGTTTTTCCAGTTTGAGCAGGGCTTGCAGTTCTTCTGCCTGGCTGCGGGTCAGGTCGCCATCCACGATATAGATCACTACGTGGGCCCGCAGGGCTTCCTGGCGGGAGAGGATATCCAGATGGCCCCCGGCCTCGTCGAGGCCGGGCATGTCCGTGAGCACCAGTTCGTCACCGGCGGGGCTGCGCCAGTGGTATTCATGGACATCCTGGGTGGTGCCTCCGGTGACGTTGATCTCGGTCTGGGCATCGGGGAGTAGGGCTTTGATGAGGCTGGACTTGCCGCTGCTGATCTCGCCGAACAGGGCGACATGGATGCTGCCCGCCTCGCGCCGCCGTTCCAGTTTTTGCAGTTCCTGTTCGGCCGATGAGGTATCCAGCCCCTTTTCACGGGCGGTATCCAGGTGCCTGTTCAGGGTTTCACGGTCGACGGGCGCCAGTTCGTCCACTTCCCGCAGGGGCTGTTTTGGCCGCATGACCCGCCATACCAGCCAGCCTGAGAACAGGGAGAACAGCAGCAACAGTGTTACCACAACCAGTTGCAGCCAGGCAGGCGCTTCGCGCAGGTTGTGCCAGATGTTGACCAGGGTGTCGGTGAGCAGGATGCCCAGCAGCAGCAGGAACAGGAGGGCGATGCCCGTCAGCAGGGCGAGAACCAGACGTAGGGGGGATTTGCTGCTCAAGACCGGGATTATCAGGCGTTGTTGATGGCTTCTGCCGAAAGGTTAGCAGACTTGCGCCGGCGGGTGGCTTTTTTCTCTGCCCGCCGTGCGGAAAGCGCCAGCATGCAGGGAGTGATGACCAGGGTCAGCACCGTGGCGAAGGCCAGTCCACCGGCCACCGCCGTGGCCAGTTGCGACCACCACTGGGTGGAGGGGCCGCCGATGTCGATGTTGGGGGTGAACAGGTCGATATTGATCTCCAGCACCATGGGCAGCAGACCCAGTATGGTGGTGACCGTGGTCAGCAGCACCGGGCGCAGACGCTGGGCGCCGGTGCGCAGGATGGCCTCGGTGGCTTCCATGCCGCTGCGCCGCAGCACATTGTAGGTGTCGATGAGCACGATGTTGTTGTTGACGATGATGCCGGCCAGGGAAATGACGCCGATACCAGACATGACCACGCCGAAGGGTTTCTGGAAGATCAGCAGCCCCAGGAACACGCCCACGGTGGAGAACAGCACGGCACTGAGGATGAGGAAGGCCTGGTAGAAGCTGTTGAACTGGGTGACCAGGATGATGGCCATCACCACCAGGGCGATGAGGAAAGCCTTTTCGAGAAACGCCTGGGAGGATTCCTGCTCCTTGTTTTCGCCCTTGAGCTCGATTTCCACGCGAGGATCCAGCCCCAGGGTCTTGAGCTGTTCCTTCAGATGTGGCAGTTCCAGGCTCAGCAGCTCGCCCTCTTTCATGTTGGCGCTGACGGTGATCACACGGCGGGCATCCACACGCCGGATGGTATCCACCTTGGGCACGGCCTTGCGCTGGACGAAATTGCTGATGGGCACCAGGCCCTTGTCTGTGAGCAGGCGTATGCGGTCCAGCTGGTTGATGGAACGCTTGTCGGTGGGGAAGCGCACGCGAATGTCCAGTTCCCGGTCCACGTCATCGGGACGGTATTCCCCCACCTTCAGTCCGTTGGTGATCATTTGTATCATGCTGCCTACGCTGGCGGCATCCGTACCGAAACGGGCTGCATCCGTGCGGTCGATCTCCAGTTGCCATTCGATGCCCGGCTTGGGGCGGCTGTCTTCGATGTCCGTGACCTTGGGATTGGCTTCCAGCGCTTTGCGGATCTTCGCGGCGGCCGCATCCAGCTTTTTCGGAAAGCGTGAGCTGAGCTGGATCTGCAGATCCTTGCCACCACCGATCCCGGATTCGTCCTTGCCGATCTCGATCTCCATGCCGGAGATATGTGCAGTACGCTGCTTCATTTCCTTGATGATTTCAGCAGCCTTGCGCCTTTCCTTCCAGTCCACCAGGTTGTAGCGGATACGTCCGATGCGGTTCTGGCCGCCGGTGCGCACGTACAGGGTTTCGATCTCCGGCATGTCCAGCAGGGCGTTTTCCACTTCGCGCATCAGGCTGTCTTTTTCCCAGATGGACAGGTCGCCGTAGCCGCGCACGGTAATGTTGCCGCCTTCGGGCTCCACGTCCGGGAAGAACTGCATGCCCAGGTTGGAGGCACCGTAGGCCATGAACACCCCGGCGGAAAACAGGATGGTGGCCAGCAGCATTTTCCAGGCGTGACGGGTGGCGAAGTGCAGGATTTTCACGTACAGGCCGGAGAAACCGCCGAGGGAAAGAATGTCTCCCGTTTCCATCTGCAGCAGGCGTTTCCTGCTGCTGTCACTGACCGGCCGGGGTTTGCCGATGATGGCGCCGAGGGTTGGCACGAACAGCAGGGCCATGAACAGGGAGGCGCTGAGCGTGGCGATGAGGGTGATGGGCAGGTATTTCATGAACTCGCCCATGATGCCCGGCCAGAAGATCAGCGGGGCAAAGGCGGCCAGGGTGGTGGCTGTGGAGGCGATGATGGGCCAGGACATGCGTTTTGCCGCAGCGCCATAGGCCTTTTCGGGTTTTTCGCCTTCGCTCATGAG
>DRLF01000343.1 GCA_011051425.1 Thiolapillus brandeum
AATACCGTGTTCCGGGCAGCGGGGCTCCCCTGCACGGGCAAACAACAGGCGCAAATAGTCGTATATTTCGGTAATGGTTCCCACCGTGGAACGGGGATTGTGTGAAGTGGACTTCTGCTCGATGGAGATGGCAGGCGACAATCCTTCGATGTGATCGATATCCGGCTTTTCCATGACCGAAAGGAATTGTCTGGCATAACTGGAAAGGGATTCCACATAGCGCCGCTGTCCCTCCGCATAAATGGTATCGAATGCCAGGGAGGATTTGCCGGAACCGGACAGCCCCGTGATGACGATGAGCCTGTCCCGCGGAAGTTCCAGATCGATATTCTTCAGATTGTGGGTGCGGGCGCCCCGCAGACGGATACTGTCCATTGTCATTCTTTGCTGGCACGAAACAGGGTACTATACGCTGTTATTCCGCCTCTCATCAAACCGCTTCAGATATCATGACAGACAAGGAATCCACAGCCTTCAACGAAAATGAAAAACGCGCCACCTATGGCCTGGCGGGCATCTACGGCTCGCGCATGCTGGGGCTGTTTCTCATCCTGCCGGTATTTGCCCTGTATGCCGAGCACCTGGCCTCGGCCACGCCCGTACTTATCGGCATGGCCATCGGCATCTACGGCCTGACCCAGGCGGTACTGCAGATTCCCTTCGGGCTGCTGTCAGACCGCATCGGCCGCAAGCCCGTCATCATCGGCGGTCTGCTGCTGTTTGCCCTGGGCAGCATCATTGCCGCCACCGCAGACGATATCGGCATGATCATCGTCGGGCGGGCCATACAGGGCAGCGGTGCCATCGCCGCTGCGGTCATGGCCCTGCTGGCGGATCTCACCCGCGACAGCCAGCGCACCAAATCCATGGCTGTGGTGGGCGTGACCATCGGCTTCTCCTTCACCGTTGCACTCATCGCGGGGCCTTTCTTCAATGCCTGGATCGGCGTACCCGGACTGTTCTGGATCACCGCCGCACTCGCCATTGCCGGCATTCTTATTTTACTGCTGGTGGTTCCCACTCCAGAACACAGCAGTGTACACAGTGAGGCAGAACCCGTGCCCGCCCTGTTCGGCAAGGTGCTGCGCGATACCCAGCTGTTACGGCTGGATGCGGGCATTTTCACCCTGCATCTGGTACTCACCGCCCTGTTTCTGGCCCTGCCCCTGACCTTGCGTGATGCCGGACTGCCCGTAGAAGAGCACACCTGGCTGTATCTGCCAGTCATGCTGCTGTCCATGGGGCTGATGGTGCCTTTTGTCATAATGGCAGAGAAAAAAGGCAAGATGAAACAGGTCTTTACGGCTGCCATCGGAACATTGGGCATCGCACTGCTGGGTTTCTGGCTGTTCTCGGCCAGCATCTGGGGCCTGGGACTGATGCTGCTGCTGTTCTTCACCGGCTTCAACCTGCTGGAAGCGACCCTCCCGTCCCTGGTCTCCAAGCTGGCGCCCGGTGCAATCCGCGGTACGGCCATGGGCGTCTATTCCACCTCCCAGTTCAGCGGGGCTTTCGTGGGCGGCCTGCTCGGTGGCTGGGTGCATGCACGTTTTGGTGAAACCTCGGTCTTCCTGCTTGGCGCGGGCTTCATCCTGGCGTGGCTGCTCCTCGCCGGCAGCATGGAAGTCCCCGCCAAAGCAGATGCAATTTCACCGGATGGGCGTTAAACTCTCTGGCTATTCATTTGCAAGTTTCAAGGACGAGAACCCCTGAGGAGGAAACATGGCATCAAGAGGCGTCAACAAAGTCATTCTGGTAGGCAATCTGGGCAAAGATCCGGAAACCCGTTACATGCCCAGCGGCGGTGCGGTGACCAATATCACCGTGGCCACATCCGAGACCTGGAAAGACAAACAGTCCGGTGAGCAGCAGGAACGCACCGAGTGGCACCGGGTGGTGTTCTTCAACCGCCTGGCGGAAATCGCCGGGGAATATCTGAAAAAAGGTTCCAAGGTCTACATCGAAGGCAGCCTGCGAACCCGCAAGTGGCAGGGACAGGACGGCCAGGACAGATACACTACTGAGATCGTCGCCAGCGAGATGCAGATGCTGGACAGCCGGGGAGCAGGCGGCAGCACCGAATATTCCCGTCCGAATACCGCTCCGGCTCAAAACGCCCCTCAGGGTGGAAACGCACCCGCCCAGGCCGGACCAGCCGGTGACTTCGAAGACGACATACCGTTCTAGGTTGCGGGAAACTTTGTCAGCCTTTCCGTGTCCCATTTGCTGCATAAATACAACAAAGCCCCCATGGAGTGTTCGATGAAAAAACTGCTCGTTCTGTTTCTGCTGTGTCTCTTTTCCGCCGGCCTGCTCGCCGCCGACCCCAAAGAAGGCACGGATTATGATCTGATTTCTCCCGCCCCACCCAAAGGCAGCGGCAATGAGGTGGAAGTGCTGGAATTCTTCATGTACACCTGCCCTCACTGCAAGGACCTCGACCCAAAACTGCAGGAATGGGGGAAGAAGTTGCCGAAAAACGTCAAGTTCCATCACATGCCCGCCATGTTCGGCGGTTCGGCCAACCTTCATGCAAAGACTTATTTCGCCCTTGAGGTCATGGGCGAGGCCAAGCGTCTGCACAAGCCTTTCTTCAAAGCCATTCACGAGCAGAAGCGCCGCCTGCGCAACCAGAAAGACATCGAGAAATTCCTCGCTGAAAACGACGTGGATCTAGACAAGTTCCGCGCCGCCATGAAATCTTTCACCGTGCAGACCAAGGCCAACCGTGCGGCCGCATTGATGCGCCGTTACGGCATCCGCTCTGTCCCCAGCATGGTGGTCGACGGGCGTTACCGCATCAAGAACACACCCACCGTGCTGGAAACCACCGACATACTGATCGAAAAAACGATTGCCGATCGCAAATAATCCCGTGACCGCAACGCCAGACAAGGACGTCTTAAGCCGTCACAGCACACTGCCGCGCCGCTTCAACCTCCTCAGCTATAACATCCAGGTAGGCGTGGACACCTGCCGCTACCGCGAATATGTGACCAAGGGCTGGAAACATGTTCTTCCGCACAGGGAGCGCATGGTGAACCTCAACCGCATGTCCGCCATGCTGGCGCAATTCGATATGGTGAGCCTGCAGGAAGTGGATGCGGGCAGCCTGCGCAGTGGTTTCGTGGACATCACGGAGTACCTGGCCCAGCGCGCCGGCTTTCCTCACTGGTACCGGCAGATCAACCGCAATATCGGCGTCATCGCCCGTCACAGCAACGGCTTCCTCAGCCGCTTCCGCCCCAGCAGGATCACCCACCACAAACTTCCGGGCGGTCCAGGGCGTGGCGCCATGCTGTTCGAATTCGGCACCCACAGGGAAGCGCTGCTGCTGTGCAGCGCGCACCTTGCCCTGGGACGCCGCGCTCGTGCCAAGCAGCTGGATTTTCTCAGCGAACTCCTTGAGAACCGCCCTCACGTGGTACTCATGGGTGACCTGAACGCCGGTTGTGAAGCACAGGAGATACGCCGCTTCATCCAGACCCATGACATGAGCGAACCGGCCTGCGACCAGCCTACCTTCCCCAGCTGGCGACCGATCAAGAAATTCGATCACATCCTGGTTTCGCGCAAGCTGCAGATCATCGGAACCAAGGTGCTGGATTACCCCCTGTCGGATCACCTGCCGGTCAGCATGGAGCTGGAACTGCCGGACAGCGCGAGAGACATCATCTGAGCATCCGGGGCACCACCCGGTAAATACAGGACTGCAATACCGGCTTTGCAGCGGTTCAACTTGTGGAGCTGCCAGCCCAGGCATGGCGCCATTCCCTGCCCGTACCTTCACTGAGCAGCTGCATCAGCCCGTCACCGGGCAGGGCTTCGCCGGGATAGACCTGGTGGATCTCCACGGCGCATCTCGCGCCGAAACCGTATTGCCGCCAGTCCAGCATGGCGACAGGGCAGCTTTCTCCGCAGGCTTGGCAACGCCATAACCGCGCGCTGTCCCTCTCCCATACCTGCAGCTTCTCCTTCCATCCAGGCACAGCCGCCCGGCATGACGGGCAACGCGGGCGGCTTCGTCCCGGCGCGACGAACAGGGGCGCTGGCTGCCGGTCTGGGATCAGTGATACGTGACAGAAGTCCCAGCCACCATCGGCCGGGCGTTCGAGCTGCAGATGGGGCGAGCAACCTGCAAAAGTAATGTGCCGGAAGAATTCAGGACCGGCCAGGTAGTGATGCGCTTCGAACGCCTCTCCCACAAAGCCACAGCCCAGCAGCAGGTCGCCAATATCGGAAACCGGCGGTGGCGCGTCCAGCACGGGCAGGGGAAAGAGATACAGACTGGTGTTCATGGTATTTACGAATAACGGGGATGCTACAATATACCACTGATTTTTCGAGCCGGATCACCATGCGCTTTCTCCCTTTCCTACTGCTGATTTGTACCCTGCAGGCCCTGGCCGCCGAAAAGCCGCTGGTGGTCGTCAGCGTGCTGCCGCAGGAAACCATCGTCAAAAGGATTGCAGGAGACCTGGTAGATGTCGAAGTGATGGTGGGCAAGGGATTCAACCCGGCCACTTATCAGCCGTCTCCCCGCCAGATCGCCCGTCTGTCCAGGGCCGTACTGTATGTACGGGCCGGCATGCCTTTCGAACAGAGCTGGCTGCCGCGTTTCACCGCCGTGAATCCTGCCATGAAAGTCCTGGACATGCGCGAGGGCCTGAAACTGCTGCCGGCACTGGGACACCATGCCCAAGATGCCGATCCCCACATCTGGACAGACCCTGAACTGGTCAAACAGCATGCACAAAGGCTGCGCGACAGACTCGATGCGCTGTTTCCTGCTCACAAGAGCCGCTTTGATGAAAACTACAGCCGGTTTGCCGCGAGGCTCGATGCCTTGGACAGGGAACTGCAAACCACTCTGGCACCGGTCAGGGGGGAAAGCTTTCTGGTCTATCACCCGGCCTGGAGCTACTTCGCCCACCGCTACGGCCTGAAACAGATGGCCGTGGAACACGAAGGCAAGGAACCCAACCCGCGCAGCCTGACACGGCTGATCGAAACCGCGAAGCGCGCGCACATCCACACCATACTGGTACAACCCCAGCACAGTGCCGCGACGGCCAGGGTACTGGCGGATGCCATTGGCGCGAAGTTGGTGCAGATGGATCCCCTCGAAGCAGACATTTTTTCGGCACTGCGCAAACTGGCAGCGGCGCTGACGGCACAGAAATCATGACCGGCAAGGCCATCGAAATCGAGGACGTTTCCTTTTCCTACGGCGACATACCCGTGCTCGACCACGTGAGCCTGGAAGTCCCTCAACTGGAGTTTCTCGGCATCGTCGGCCCCAATGCCGGCGGCAAAAGCACCCTGCTGAAAATCATCCTCGGCCTGCTCAGGCCACAGCAGGGCAAAGTGCGGGTGCTGGGCAGCACGCCCCGGCGGGCTCGGCGCAATCTGGGCTATGTGCCCCAGTATCCGGCTTTCGCCCGGGATTTCCCGGTCACGGTGGAGCAGGTCGTGCTCATGGGACGTCTGGGACAGGGGCGCATCATCGGCGGCTACAGCCGCAGGGACAGGGAAATCGCCCGCCGGGTGATGATAGAAACAGAGATCGACAACCTGGCACAGC
>DRLF01000344.1 GCA_011051425.1 Thiolapillus brandeum
AACGGATGGAATCAATAGTGCGCCCTCCAGCCAATACTTCGTTACTCATGAAACAGGTGTAGTAATCGCTGTTGGCTTCGATCAGCGTAACCTCTATCGAGGCATCCAGCATACGCAGATACTTGGCCGCAGTCGCCCCCCCGATGCCTCCGCCGACCACGACCACTTTCTTCCTGGCGCCACCAATGGCAAAAGAGCTGAAGGCCAGGCAGGAAGATGCTGTCGCCGCCACGCCAGCGGCCGAAAGAAATTGCCTGCGCGTGATCCCCCTCACCGGCCTGATCCCCTCGGCTTGCCGCCGGCATAGTAATTGAGCAGTTGATCGACTGCGGCATCACCCAGCTTACGATGCAGCGTCCCCAGCTTTTTTTTCATCTTCTGGGGCATCCGGGTTCTGCCCGCCAGCATGTCAGCAAGCGTATATCTCAGATAGGGTGTCCATTGGCCGGCCAGGACACCGGCGTCGTTCTCGGGGGATGAGCCGCCCTTGGCATGGCATTTCTCACAATAGCGGTCATGCAGCCTGGCGCCCTCCCCGGCCAGTTCCGGGTCGGACTTCTGCCCCCGGGCAGGGACAAACGTCTGTCCGGAAAAGAAATCCGCGATACGCACGATTTCCTCTTTCGAGTAGCCTTTGGCAATGCGCCCCATGATCGTAGAGACACGCTCATCCGCCTTGTAGTCCTCCATGGCTTTGATGATGTAGTCCCTCGATGCGCCCGCCAGCGTCGGGATGGCCGGGCCATTGCTGTTGCCACCAGTGCCATGGCAACCGGCACAGATGTAGGCGGGCAGGACGGCAGCCGGCGCTTCCGCCATTGCCATGCCACTCAGACCCAGCCCCCAGGCAACAAGCGCCCCTTTTGTAAGCCTGCGCACGGCACAGGCGGTAGCAGCCCTCATGTTCCGGTAAAGCTTCATGTCAGGTGCTTGAACCAATGCTTTACCCCGGGAGCCATGATTTCAGGAGAGAGCATTAAATCTGCTCCACACCCTGCCTGCTTGACTGTTGAACCGGAACTGCGACTGGTGCGTAAAAAAACGCTGCCGAAGCAGCGTTTTTTTGAGTTTCTCACAATCCTTCTACTGCTGACTTGCGTAGAATTCAATCAGTTTTTCCACGTCGCCGTCTTTCAGTTTCTTGATTTTCTTTCTCATCTTCTTGGGCACGGTGCGCTCCTTGGACATGATCAGATCAAACTGACGTTTCAGGTAGCCCTTCCACTGGCCGGCAAGAATAGCGGCATCGTCATCGGCATTGGAACCGTTTTCGGAATGACATTTCTCACAGCGTTTCTTGTGCACCTTGGCGCCCTTCTTGGCGAGTGCCGCATCGAATGGCTGTTTGTGAGGGATGAACTTCTGAGCGGCATAATGCGCAGCAGCTTTCTTGACATCGTCGTCAGAAAGTTTCTTGCTGATCTCCAGCATGTCGGTTTCTTCACCATCCTTGGGCTTGTACTTGTCCGCAGGTCTTTCTCCGGATTTATAGTCTTCGAAAATTTCTTCCAGGGTTACTGCAGAGAATCCGGCAATGCTGGGTACCTTGTCGTCTTCACTATTGCCGTTCTTGCCGTGGCAGGAATCGCACTTGTCGGTCAGTTCGCTGGCCTGAACCATGGCTGGCAATGACATTGCCAGCGCCAGGCCGGTCAATACGCTTACCAGTGTTTTTCTTGTGATTTTCATATACTTCGTCTCCACCTCTTAAAAAATACTCCTCTGGAGGCTAGGAGTTTACGAAATAAGGGAAAGCATATCAACAGACCGGATTTCGACCGGAACCTGCATCTGTTGCGGCGGGAAATCAGGTGCTAGGGATCTTCAGTACCTGGCCCACACGGATACGATCGTTACTGATGCGGTTTTCACTGCGCAGATCCGCAATACTCACCCGATGGCGCTGGGCGATAGCAGACAGCGTATCGCCACGTCGAATGACGTATTTTGCCACGGACTGCTTCCCTGCCTTTTTCTGTTTCTGCAGGGCCAGGCGCGTACCCAGAGGAGGTTCGTTGTGGAAATACTCCTTGATGCCTTTGAAAACAGCTTTGGCGATTTTCGTCTGATAGGAAGCGCTGGCCAGCTTGCGCTCTTCCTGGGGATTGGAAATGAAGCCGGTTTCCACCAGCATGGAAGGAATATCCGGTGACTTGAGCACCATGAACCCGGCATTCTGCACCTTGTTGCCATGCAGCCTGCCAATCTTGCCCATTTCCCGGTGCACGGTGCGGGCCGCACGCATACTGGCGGCCAGGGTGCCTGTCTGGGCAAGGTCCAGCAGCACGGATGCCAGTACATCATCCTTGTCATCCAGGCTTACCCCACCCACCATGTCGGCAGCGTTTTCCTTTGCTGCCAGCCAGCGCGCAGCTTCACTGGAGGCGCCGCGGTTGGAAAGCACGAAAACCGATGCGCCGCGGGCTTTTCTGTTGCGGAAGGCATCGGCATGAATGGAGACGAAGAAATCGGCATGCTCCCGCCGCGCAATTTTCATGCGCTTGCGCAGGCCGACATAGTAATCGCCCTTTCGCGTCAGCACGGCGTGCATACCCGGTTCGGCATCGATCAGCTTTTTCAGCCTGCGTGCGATTTGCAGGGTAATGACTTTTTCCTTGGACTTGAGCTTCTTGCCGCGGGCCCCAGGATCTTCACCCCCATGCCCCGCATCGATGGCGATCACCACATCCCTTGCGCCTTGCATGTTCTGGCTTTTTTTCACGCTCTGCACTGCTTTGGCTGCACCATTGCGGTCATAGAGGTCGATGACCAGGCGGTGACCATACTGGCCACTGGGCCGCAGCATGAAACTGCGTGGGCGCACAGCCTGTTTCAGATCCAGCACCACGCGCAGTTTGCCGTTTGGTTGGGGCGCATAGCGCAGGGAAGAAATATGACGGTTCCTGAACTGGTCTGACTTGAGCTTGGCCTTCAGGTCGGATTTTTCGAAATCGATGACCAGACGATCAGGATTGTGCAGGGAAAACAGGCGATGCTGCACCTGCTTGCTGACATCGAACACCAGACGCGTATGATCCGGCGCATTCCACATGCGCACACCGTGAATACTCGCATCTGCAAACACCGCAACAGGCGCTGTCAGGCAGAGCAGGCACAACAGGACAACTGCATTTTTTACGCGATGAATATTCATGATCCCGATCTTCACGATATGGAAAATTTCCCTCTGGATTTAAAAATATCACAGGAAAAATATTTTTTCTAGTGTTTTCGGGGGGATAAGATATTTTTCTAAAGTCCAGAGTCAGATAGAAAAGCAGCACATTGTTTCTGCAGCCGATCACAATCAGCTGGCTCACAGGTGACTTCCAGCCTGCGGCCCGCGTCCTGATAGCCGAGCTGCAGGATAAGGTCCGGCGGCGGCAACCAGCCTTCGCCCTTCTCCGGCCATTCCACCAGCACCTGATGGGTGCCGCTGAATATCTCCCGGCCACCCAGAAATTCCAGCTCTTCGGGATCACCCAAACGGTACAGATCCAGGTGATAGACGGTCATCCCTTCCACTGGATAGGGTTCGACCAGCGTGTAGGTCGGACTGCGCACCGCTCCCTGAAAGCCCAGCCC
>DRLF01000345.1 GCA_011051425.1 Thiolapillus brandeum
CAACGGTGCAGCGGTTTCTGCGGTGCGTTCTGCGATGGACACACCCTCGCGGCTGAACCAGGTGCGCAGGTTGTGACGCCGGTTAGGGGCTTGCAGTTTTCCATCGGCAGTTTTCGACAGGCGGTATTCACGCTGTGCCAGGTTTTTCTGCACCTGGGCGAACCAGCCGCCGCCCGCACCGGGAATGGCTTTGGCAGCCTGTCCGGCTTCGGCATCTGTAGGCTCAGGCGCCTGGGATGGGGTAGCGGCAGACAATGCCGCAGATGAGGACAGAAGGATAACGAAGAAAAAAGGAGGCAGATATCGCATTGTTATCTCCATAATTAATGCTTTGAAGCCGCATCCAAACCATCATCCTGCTTTGCGGCAGCTTTTTACGCCCTAACCTATTAGACGATTTAATGAATAATTATAATTTTTCTATATCACTCTCTAACGTATAGTTAACAATATTCCATATGTCAAATTTTCCTGTTGCTCCTGACGGCCCCGCAAGAAGGCAAGATTCGCCTTGAAAAAGACCCGGTTTTTATGTAGTGTCCGTCCTTTGCTTTTGGACATTGGGGTTCACAAAGCACAGGTGGCCACCGTTTCGGGGCTGCCTTTTGTTTTTAGGGGTTTGCGGAACAACCGCCATGAAGAATGTATTGATGAACACTTACAACCGTCTTCCGGTCACTTTCGTCAGGGGCGAAGGTGTCTACCTGCATGACGACCAGGGAAAAACCTATCTCGATGCCATCTCCGGTATCGCCGTCTGTGGTCTCGGCCACGCCCATCCGGAAGTGAGCCGCGCCATCTGCGAACAGGCAGGCGCCCTGGTGCATACCTCCAACCTGTATGGCATCGCCCATCAGCAGGAACTGGGTGAAAAGCTGGTGGAGCTGTCCGGCATGGAAAAGGTGTTCTTCGCCAATTCCGGAGCCGAAGCCAACGAAGCGGCCATCAAGCTGGCGCGCCTGCACGGACACAAGCAGGGGAGGATCGACAATCCGGTGATCCTCGTCATGGAAGAAAGCTTCCACGGCCGTACGCTGGCCACGCTGACCGCCACGGGAAACCGCAAGGTCCAGGCCGGCTTCGAGCCCCTGGTACAGGGCTTTGCCCGGGTGCCTTACGGTGATCTGGACGCCCTGAAAACCGCTGCCGACAATCTCAAGGGCATCGTCGCCGTGCTGGTGGAGCCGGTGCAGGGCGAAGGCGGCATCAACATTCCCCCGGACGGCTACCTGCCCGGCATTCGCGAACTCTGCGACCGGCACGACTGGCTGATGATGCTGGACGAGATCCAGACCGGCATGGGCCGCACCGGCAAACCTTTTGCTTTTCAACACCATGAGCTGACACCGGACGTCATGACCCTGGCCAAGGCCCTGGGTAACGGCGTACCCATCGGCGCCTGCCTGGCCAACGGCAAGGCTGCCGATCTGTTCGCCCCCGGCAATCACGGCTCCACCTTTGGCGGCAACCCCCTGGCCTGTGCCGCCGGGCTGGCCGTGGTGGAACAGCTCACCACCAACAGGCTCTGGGAACAGGCCGCCAGCAAGGGCGCAGCGCTTGCCAGCGGGCTGGCGCAGAAGCTCGACGGCGTGGAAGGCTTCGTGGAAATCCGCTCCCTGGGGCTGATGCTGGGTATACAGCTGGACCGCCCCTGCGCGGAGCTGGTCGGCCTGGCGCTGGAGAAGGGCCTGCTGATCAATGTCACCGCCGATTCCGTGGTGCGTCTGCTGCCGCCCCTGATCATCAGCGATGAACAGATCGGGCAGCTGACAGACGAGCTGTCCGGCCTGATCACCGGGTTCCTGGAGTCCGCATCATGACACAGCATTTTCTGAGCCTGCTGGACCTGTCACCCGAAGAATTCCGCGGCATCATCCGGCGTGCCGGTGAACTGAAGCAACTGCAGCACCGGGGAGAGATCGTGGAAACCCTGAAGCACAGGGTGCTGGGCATGATTTTCGAGAAATCCTCCACGCGCACCCGGGTCTCGTTCGAGGCGGGCATGACCCAGCTGGGCGGCGCCGCCATGTTTCTGTCTCCCAACGACACCCAGCTGGGCCGCGGCGAGCCCATCGAGGACACCGCCAGGGTATTGTCACGCATGGTGGACTGCGTGATGATCCGCACCTTCGAACATGAAAAGGTCCAGCGTTTCGCCGAATATTCACAGGTGCCTGTCATCAACGGGCTGACCGATCTGGTACATCCCTGCCAGCTGCTGGCGGACATGCAGACCTGGTTCGAGCACCGTGGCGACATTCAGGGCAAAACCGTTGCCTGGATCGGTGACGGCAACAACATGTGCCACTCCTATATCAATGCCGCCCGCCAGCTGGATTTCCGGCTGCATATCGCCTGCCCCGAGGGATACGATCCCGATCCCCAGGTCCTGGACCCGGCCGCTGACCGCTGCACCATTTTTCGCGACCCCCTGCAGGCCGCAACCGGTGCCGACCTCATCGTCACCGACGTCTGGGCGAGCATGGGACAGGAAGAAGAACAGAAGCAGCGGGAGAAGGATTTTGCAGGTTATGAAGTGACCGCCGCGCTCATGGCACAGGCAGCGCCGGATGCGCTGTTCATGCACTGCCTGCCGGCCCATCGCGGCGAGGAAGTGGCTGCGGAAGTCATCGACGCCGAGGATTCCGTGGTCTGGGAAGAAGCGGAAAACCGCCTCCACGCCCAGAAAGCCCTGCTGGAATTTCTGCTGACCTGAAACCTGCTTGCAAGTACAATAGGCCCCACTGCTTTTCGGATCGCTCACCGTCATGGACTTCAAAATAACCAAAATTCTCCTGTTGCTCTTTCTGCTGTGGGTGGCGGTTTCCGCCCAGGCGGAAACCCGCTATGTCACTGACCAGGCGAAAATCACCATGCGCAGCGGGGAAAGCGCCAAGCACCGCATCGTAAGAATGCTTCCTTCCGGCACCGCCGTCACCGTACTGAGCACCAACAGCGCCAGCGGTTACAGCAGGATCCGCCTGGCGGATGGAAAAACCGGCTATGTACTGACCCGTCAGTTGCTTACCCAGCCCGTGGCGCGCGACCGCATCATCAAGCTGGAAGCCCGCATCAAGGAACTGGAAGCCTCCCCCGGGGAGCTGAGCAGCAAGCTGGCCAAGCTTTCGCGCGAACATGACGCCCTGAAGCAGGCACATGCAGCACTGCAATCAGAGAAAGACGCCATACAGTCTGAACTGGAAGAGCTGAAACGCACCTCGGCCAACGCGGTACAGATTGCCCAGGAACGCAAGACCCTGCGCAAACAGGTCGCTACCATGAGCCGGGATCTGGCGAATCAGGAACAGGAAATCCTCGAACTGAAAAACAACTCTACCCAGCGCTGGTTTCTTATCGGCGGCGGCGTTCTGTTCGGTGGCATACTTCTCGGACTGGTGCTGCCGCACCTCAGAGTGAAGAAACGCAAGGATTCCTGGGGCTCCCTGTAATAGGATCCTCCCGCTCCCGACCGGTCATCATCACCGCTGTCCGCGGAGGTCTATTCTGAAGGCAGCGCCTCCACGGTAAAGCGCAGATCATAGACAGACCCTTTGCTGCGCAGTTTGCGCAACTGCAGCACATGACTGTCCACTCGCCATTCCCCGTCCACCGGTGCCATGATGGCCTGGTACATATCCTTCGTAATGCCCGCACCCAGGGTCTTCTCCAGCAACACGTCCACATAGCGCGAGAATACCTTGAGCACCCCCTGGGGCTGCCGGTCCGAGCGCATGCGCAGTTCCAGAATCTGCTTTCGCGGCCGCGTCTCACTGCCGAGCACACGATACTGCAGGTCGCTGGCGGCCGCTGGCTCACCCTGGGGCAGCTTCTTGCGCGTGCTTCCGCAACTCCACTCGCCACTTCCCTGCTCACGGTATTTGTCAGATCCCGGAATGCCCAGATCCTTCATGTAAGCGCACAACACCTGCGGCGTCTTGCCCAGAAAAGGCTCGGCCGCAAGAGAGACTGAGCCTGACATTAGCAGAGCGCCGAGAATTCCGGTGAGTATGACCTTTTTCATTTTCATGCTCCCAGCTGATTCAGCAGTTTTCTATCTGACTCACATCACGCACCGCGCCTCGCGCTGCATCTGTGGTCATTGCGGCATAGGCGCGCAGCGCCGGTGATACGACACGTTCACGGGCAACCGGTTTCCACGGCTGCTCACTCAGTTCCATGGCATTGCGGCGTTGTGCAAGTTCCTCGTCGCTGATGGCAATACGGATGCTCCGGCCCGGAATATCGATTTCGATGGTATCGCCCTCCTCCACCAGGCCGATGTTGCCCTTGCCGGCGGCTTCCGGGGAGACGTGGCCGATGGACAGGCCGGAAGTGCCACCGGAAAAACGCCCGTCCGTAATCAGTGCGCATTCCTTGCCCAGCCCCTTCGATTTGAGGTAGCTGGTGGGATAGAGCATTTCCTGCATGCCCGGTCCGCCCTTGGGGCCTTCGTAGCGGATGATGAGCACATCTCCCGGCTTTATCTTGTCTTCCAGAATGGCGGCCACGGCATCGTCCTGGCTCTCGAACACCCGTGCAGGGCCGCTGAACTTCAGAATGGATTCATCCACACCTGCTGTTTTGACGATACAACCGTTTTCGGCCAGGTTGCCGTACAGCACGGCCAGCCCGCCATCCTGACTGTAGGCATGGGCCTTGTCCCTGATACAGCCGCTTTCACGATCCAGATCCAGGTCGGGATAGCGCTTGTTCTGGCTGAAGGCCTCCTGACTGGGCACACCACCGGGCGCTGCGCGGTAGAAATCCTTGCGCTTCTGGTCGTCGGTATAGCGCACATCCCACAGAGCCAGGGCTTCGGCCATGGTGCGGGCATGCACCGTGGGCAGATCATGATGCAGCAGGCCCGCCCGGTCTAGCTCGCCAAGAATGCCGAACACGCCGCCGGCGCGATGCACGTCTTCCATGTGATAGGTCTGGATGGAAGGCGCCACCTTGCACAAATGAGGCACCTTGCGCGACATGCGGTCGATATCTTCCATGGTGAAATCAACGCCGGCTTCGGATGCTGCGGCCAGCAGGTGCAATACGGTGTTGGTGGAACCGCCCATGGCGATATCCAGCGCCATGGCATTTTCGAAGGCTTCGAAAGCCGCAATGGAACGTGGCAGCACCGATTCATCGTCCTGCTCGTAGTAGCGCCGCGCCAGGCCCACGACAATGCTCCCCGCTTCCAGGAACAGGCGCTTGCGGTCGGCGTGGGTGGCCACCAGGGAGCCGTTGCCCGGCAATGACAGTCCCAGCGCCTCGGTAAGGCAGTTCATGGAGTTGGCGGTAAACATACCGGAGCAGGAACCGCAGGTGGGACAGGCGGAGCGTTCCACCGCCATCACATCCTCGTCGCTCTCCTTGTCATCCGCCGCCATGACCATGGCGTCCACCAGGTCCAGGTGCAGTTCCTTTTCATGCACCACGGCTTTGCCCGCTTCCATGGGGCCACCGGAGACGAAAACGGTGGGAATATTCAGGCGCAGAGCGGCCATGAGCATGCCCGGGGTGATCTTGTCGCAATTGGAGATACACACCAGCGCATCGGC
>DRLF01000346.1 GCA_011051425.1 Thiolapillus brandeum
GCTTGGCATAGACCACCGTGGGATCTTCATCGGTCCAGTCAGACAGCATGACCACGTAGTCACGGTCATAGGTGAACGGTTCAGGCTCGATAGGATCCACGATGATGGGACCGTACAGCCCGGTCTGCTCCTGAAAGCCGGAATGGCTGTGATACCAGTAGGTTCCGCTCTGCACCAGCTTGAAGCGGTATTCATGAGTGGTTCCCGGTGCGATGCCCGGAAAACCGTCGGATATGTTGGGTACACCGTCCATGCGGCTGGGCAGTATGATGCCATGCCAGTGTATGGAACTGCTCTCGGGCAGGTTGTTCTTCACCCGCAAGGTGACAGTGTCGCCTTCCTTCCAGCGCAGAACAGGCGCAGGCAGTGAACCGTTGACGGTCGTGGCAATGCGCGGCGTCCCCGTAAAATTGACCGCTTGCTCGGCGATGGTCAGATCAAAGTCCGTACCCGTGAGGGTGGGTATCTTCTGCTGCTGATCAGTATTGGCCCAGAGGGCACGGGAGGTCAGCCCCATGCTGGCGGCAACACCACCCATGGCCATGCCCTGGACGAAGCGCCGGCGTGACAGGGACAGACCTGCCCCCGGAATAGCTGTTTTCTTGTTTCTCATGTAGTTGATTCCTCTGCATTTCAGATACGCCAGGCGCACTGAAGAACATTTTCTTTCGGGAAAAAGGATTAACTCCGGACGGAGTTACAGCAGGGAATCAGGCCCGTGGGGGGCGGAAGAGTGAAAAAAGCGTGGCATTGCTGATCCGGGACTCCAGTCCCGCAAGTCGGACGGCTGCCACAGAGGGTAAAGTCAGGGAAGTATCCGGGAGAAGCACGGCCGCCAGCGTACAGGAAACACAATGGTCGACACTGCATGAGCTGCCGCTGCAGCAGCTGTCCTGTTCACACTGATCACAGTCCTGCGCCATATCCGGCATCCGATCATGATCAGCATTCACCGGGGTCATGGACATGTCCGACAGAGCGCCGTGCTGATGCCCTCCGGTTTCAGCCGCAAACGCACCCTGCAGCGGCAGCAATCCCAGAAGCAGGGAAAGCAGAACGGCAATAATTTTTTGCTGAAGGATACGCATGGGTTCAAACGATAATGAATTTCATTTAACCCGTCAACAATTATCACATCCGATTTGCCGGTTTGCCAGCTCAGCCCAGATCATATTTGCCTATCAGCCGGTATACATGACGCTCGCTGATGCCCATGACCTGTGCCACCGTAGCCCGGTGACCCGCATGTTTCTCCAGCAACATCTTCAGGTAAGAGGCTTCCAGCTCTTCCAGAGTGGGGCTTGAACCGGAAGGGAGATCGAGCTGGAAACCGGCGGGATCCTGCTTGCAGGCACCAAAGGTCAAATGCTGGCTGCGGATGATTTTCTTGTCCCTGGAAAGGATGATGGCCCGCTCCACAACGTTCTTCAGTTCCCTGACGTTTCCCGGCCAGTCATAGGCAATGAGCTTGCGCATGGCCTCCTTGGTGACGCTTTTCTTCACCCGCATGGAAAAGTCATGGTTGCGGATGAAATGTTCCACCAGGAAGGGGATATCTTCACGGCGTTCCCTGAGGGGCGGCGTATAAATGGTGAAGGCTTCCAGCCGGTAGTACAGATCTGCCCTGAATTCACCGTTTTCAGACATCTTCTTCAGGTTCCTGTTGGTAGCCGCGACGATGCGCACATCCGAACTGAGATCCTTGGTGCCCCCCACCCTGCGGAACTGGCCCGTTTCCAGTACACGCAGCAGTTTGGCCTGTATCGCCGGCGGGATTTCACCGATCTCATCCAGAAACAGGGTACCGCCTGCAGCACCTTCGATCCGGCCCTGCTTCTTTTTATCGGCACCAGTGAAGGCGCCTTTTTCGTGACCGAACAGCTCGGACTCGAACAGGCTTTCCTGCAGCGTACAGCAATCCACTGCCACGAAATTGCGCTTTGTGCGGTGACTCTGATCATGGATGGCCCGTGCCACCAGCTCCTTGCCGGAACCGCTCTCTCCCAGCACCAGCACGGTCATATCGCTGTCCGCTACCGCATTGATCAGTTCTTTTACCTGATCCAGCGCTTTGCTCTGGCCGATCATGAAACGCTGCGAATCCGCCTGTGCAGCCAGTCGCGCCTTGCAAAACTGATGATCGGCCTTCAAGGCGGCGGTATTCAGCACGCGCCGGACCGTAAGCGCCAGTTCATCCGGGCTGACCGGTTTGCTCAGATAATCGGCCGCGCCGGCCTGAATGGCTTCCACGGCATTCTTCACGGTGCCATAGGCTGTCAGCACGATCACGGGATGGAATTCCGCCAGGGCCGGCAGCTCTGCCAGACAGTCTCCATCCGGCAGCCGCATGTCTGAAATAATCAGGTCGGGTTCGTATTTTTTCAGATAGTCGCGGGCATCACCCAGGCTTCCCATGCCAGCCACCTCATAACCCATACCTTCCAGTTGCCGCGCGATCATGCGGTTCAGCAGGGCATCGTCTTCAATCACCAGGATACGCGTCTTCATAATCCTGGCACTTCCGGGTCAGCTTCGGGGATTACCACGGTAAAGCAACTTCCCTGTCCCTGTGTACTGGAAGCACTCAGCACACCGCCACAGTTCTCGACGATGGTCCTGGAGATCGCCAAACCCAGACCAGTGCCGCTGACGCCATCCGCACGCCGGCTGAAGAAGGGCATGAAGATATAGGGAAGCTCATCTTCGGGGATACCCACACCGGAATCTGTAAACGTCAGAACAACCTCATGACCGGTCAGCTTGCCGGCAATGGTCAGCCGGCCGCCATCCGGCATGGCATGGAAAGCATTCTGCACCAGATTGAGTGTCAGCATGCGCATCTCACTGCCGCTGGCGATGACACGCAAAGGCTGATCAGGAAAATCCCTGACAAGTTCGATACCCGACTGCTCCGCATCCCATTTCAGCAGGGTCAGGGTATCGTCCACCACCTCCTCCATATCCACCAGCTCTTTTTGCTCCATGGGCGCAGCACTGAGACGCAACAGGCGATCCGTGATGTTGATGCACTGATCCATCTCCTGTTCGACCACGGAGAGATAGTCCGACACCTCTTCCGACTGTCCCTCACGGTCGACGCTCTGCAGCAGGGAATGCAGGGCCAGCTTCATGGAACTGAGGGGATTGTAGATTTCATGGGCCACCCCTGCGGCAAGCCTTCCCAGTTCCGACAGTCGCTGCTCATGGGTGAAGCGCACCTGCTGGCTGAGATCACGAATGGATTCGACGACCAGGGTAATCTCCTGTCCACCTCTCATGATACGCATGGGTGCTGCATAGATTTCCACATCAAGAGTATCTTCACCGTCATGACAATGATGGTGGATAACTTTCAGCGGCTTCGGGTCCTTGCGGATTTCTTCTACCGGACAGGTCAGCAGATCCACCGGACAGGGTGAGTCCAGGTTGTGTGCGACACGGTAGCATTTCTCACCCGAACAGGCCTCGTCCGGCCACTGGACCTGTTCGCAGAATGTCCGGTTGACCAGCAGCATGTTGTAGTCATCGTCAATGATGCGCACGCCATCCGGTATGGCATCCACCAACGCCTGCAGGAAGGCATGGCTCTCTTCCAGTTCAAGCGTATGGCGCTGCAGACTTTCGGCCATTTGATTGAAACTGTTCCCCAGGCTGGCCAGTTCATCCTCACCGCGGGTCGGCACGCGGGAATCCAGCTTGCCACTGGCCAGTTCATCACTCGCCGCATTCAGCGCTGCCACGGGTTTGAGTATGAACCGGCGGATGAACCACCAGCCACCCAGCAGATTGATCACGACGATCAGCGATCCGGCGCCCATCAGCACCAGGGTGGTGTCACGCGCCTGGTGGCGCATGGAAGTGGCATCGTAGTCCACCAGCAGGATGCCGTTTACCGGATGCTTTTCCAGTGGCCCGTGACAAACCTGACAGGGGGGTTTGTTATGCACAGGATTGACGCTGCGCAACACTTCCCTGCCGGTTTCGTCCTTCATGAATCGCGTTTGGGCTTCCAGGCCTTCGATGAACTCCTTGCCGATGATCTTTCCCTCAAGATCGGGACGGCTGGCAAAACGTACCTTTCCCTGGGGATTCACGATCATCACTGCGCTGACATTTTCCTGTTCTCCCAAATGCCGGACGATGGTGATCAGGCCATCGATATCACGCTTGAGCATGGCATTTTCCAGGGAAGTCTGCAGCAAACGGTTGACGTCGTGAGCCGCCTGGGCCTTCTCCTGCTCCAGCTTGTTTTGATAGAAACCCAGAAACAGCGCAAGAAACACCACCGAACTGATCAGAAAACCTGCGATGGTCGCGATGGTGAACCTGTGATTCAGGCTTTTTCCGAACCAGGTCATGCCTGCAATCCCTCCTTCTAGAATACAACGCCATTCTACTGCTGACAGAAAATAAATCTCTGACAATTTGTCATGTTGCCATACAGGCCGCCCACCCTAGGCACAGCGGATACGAAATAAAACATCTGCCTACACAAGGCTGTGGCCGCTGTTTGTCGATATTGGCGTGGCTCTTGCTTTAGCTCCTGAACGTAATCAATCGATCTTTATTGCAAGGTGGCGACATGAAAAAATTATCAGCAACCCTGCTGGCGACAACGCTGGCTGTCTTCTGGGGAAGCATCAATGCACAGGTAACGGTTTCCAGTTTTGAAAAAACGCTGGAAACTCCTCAGACAAATGCATCCACAGACCAGAAACTGGATACAGCAGATCTGACCCGCAAACTCGAGGCGGCAGGCTGGCATGTACTGGAAGAGGAAAACGGCAATCTGATCGTTACGCGCAAAGCCGGCGATAAGAATGATGCGGCATCGGGCGCAAAACAATGGCAGGACATCGAACAGCAGCTGCAAGAGACAGGATGGACCACGCGCCGTGATGCAGATGGCTCTCTGATTCTCATTCCACCGGCAATACCCGCTCCCGAAGCACCGGCAGCGAAAACCGGGCAGACAGGCTCCTTTGAGGACATGCAGCAAAAACTCCGGGATGCCGGCTGGGAGGTGACCAATACAGCTGACGGCAGTATTCTCCTTTACCCCCCCGCCAGCAAAGTCACCAACAAGCCCAGGGCCTGCCCGGGACTGCCGCAGACTGCGGGTGTCTCACTGCCCGTGGACAGCTGGCAGAAGGCGCACAGCATTGCCACAGACTGGCTGAATCACCAATCCGGTTATAACGCCACAGTGGGCAAAATAAGAAAAATCCTGAATGTCTACATCGTCAGCATCGTGGCTGACCGGACACCTCATACACTGATTCAGCAGATTGCCATCCGCAATAGTGATGGTGCCGTCATCGTCTTGAACTGACAGGATACTGAAAAAGTCCATCCATGGCCTTTTCAACAGCGGAAACCGAAAAGTGCGCTTGCGGTTTCCTTCATTTCCGGCTGTCTGGAAACTGCTCCGGCTTCCAGGCAGCCCATCTGACAAATTGTCATTTCTGCAGAAATTCCCTTGCATTTCTCCCATAAACAGCTGTTTTACCGAATATTGTCCTCTTACATGAGAAACCGTTCACATTAAGACTTCCTCTGACTTGGGGCAGAAGCGCAGATCACCCCTGACAAAAAGTCATGTTTAAACCAACCGCCGGTTCGACGTCATACCGGGAAGTTATTTTTTAAGCAGCTAAATCAACATGTTGCAATACTACAGCCAGTTTGGCACAGGCTTTGCTTTATCACAGCACACAATCTACAGCGGGCAAGTCATGAGATGAAAAACACCATTATTCCGATAACCCTTTCAGGTCTTTTCGTGCTTTCCACTGCGGCCACGGGTGCAGACCCGGCCTACCCCATTGCGGGTACCGCACCTTACCAGCGGCCGGCTGGCGCACCTGTCATCGAATGGGTGCAACACGACCGCGCCTGGTTCGAGCATGCCCTGACAGGCATTCAACGTCCCTACCCGCGCAGTCTCTATTTCCTGGACAACCAGGGAAACTGGTACACGCCATTTACCCGTCCAGGCATGACCCCACCCTATGACTTGCGTGGGTGGCATCAATGAATTCAGGAAGCCGTGACCAATTGAACCAAAGGTCGGGGCTACCTAAATATGTCTGACCGGGACGATCCCGAGTCAGTGTAATCCCAACAGGAGGAAAAAACATGAAAATGCGAATGCGTAACTTAGGCAAGCAAATCAAAAAAATCATCGGTGTAGCTGCCGTTATTGGCGCGGTAAGCGCAGTACCTGCTAGCGCCAGTATGTACGGCATGTCCGGTATGTCTGGCATGAACGGCATGGGTGGCATGTCTGGTATGGGTGGCATGTCCGGCATGGGTGGCATGTCCGGTATGGGTGGCATGAGCGGTATGTCTGGTATGTCCGGCATGGGCGGCATGTCTGGTATGTCTGGTATGTCCGGCATGGGCGGCATGTCTGGTATGTCCGGCATGGGCGGCATGTCTGGCATGGGTGGCATGAGCGGTATGTCAGGCATGGGCGGCATGTCCGGCATGTCCGGCTACTTCAAGATCACGCCGCAAGGCCAGATCTTCTTCTATCCCGCAACTGGCATGAGTGGCATGTCCGGCATGAGTGGCATGTCCGGCATGGGAGGCATGAGCGGTATGTCTGGAATGGACGGAATGTCCGGTATGTCTGGAATGGACGGCATGAGCGGAATGTCCGGGATGGACGGCATGTCAGGTAACTGACCCACTCTTTCAAAAAAACGGCGGCGGCGCGTTTTGCGCCGTTGCCACCAGTACCAGTTTGCCAGCCAACCGGGGACAATAAAATGCAAAAGCTTCGTACTCTTTTCAACTTGCTTCTTTTTGCGATAGTACCGCTGTTCTTTTTCTATGCGGCTGCTCTGGTCACGGCTTATTTGTATACAGGTTCGCCTGGCGCACCAAAACCGCAGGCAACCATGATTGCGTCGGTGCAAAACTTGGTTTCCGACAATGGGGTCGCAATCGCGCCTCCTCCCGCCCAACCGTCACAGCC
>DRLF01000347.1 GCA_011051425.1 Thiolapillus brandeum
ATTATCTTTCAGCCTGCCCAGGTACTCGTTGGCCTTGTCGATCAGGCTGTGATCCTCGCCGGGCGGAAAGGCCCAGGCCAGTGATTCCGCACTGCTGATATCAAAGGCCACGCGCAGTTCCGGGTAGAAGCGCCGGCTGATGGCCACTTCGTTGGAATCCGCAACCGTGTAATCGATTACCTGTTCCCACACCAGGTTGAGCAGCTGTTCACTGTCCAGTTCGCTGTTCTCGCGGAAAGAGAGACTCGGGTACTCGTCCTGCAACTGGCGCAGGCGCTCGGCATGACTGCTGTCCGCGACGACCTCGAGACTGCCGCGCAGCTCGTCCAGGTTCCTGGGGGTACGCGTTCCGACCCGGTAGACCAGCTGCGGCGTGATGCGCTGGTAGCTGCTACTGAAGTTGAGCACCGACTTGCGTTCATCGGTGACCGTGAGGCCTGCAGCCGCCATGTCCGCCAGTCCGTGCTGCACTCTTTTGAGGATCTGCGAAAGATTTTCGGGGGTTTCTATTTTCAGCTTGACGCCGAGGAAGTCCGCAAAACCCGACGCCAGTTCATACTCCAGCCCGGCCGGCCCGTTGGGTCCTTCATAGTAGGTAGTCGCGCTGTTGCGGGTCAGCACCCGCAGCTCACCACGGTCCTTCACCCGGTCCAGCTGTGACCTGGGCAGCAGGTCGCAGGCCGTCAGGAACAGGCACAGCAGGGCAAGAGATAGACGCATGAGGGCCGGAAAAACTCTGTACTCGACAACCTTTTATATAGAATGTAGCGGGCCAGTAACAGGAATTTTTAGCTTTCCGGGGAGGGCTTGGGTTACAATTGCGCCGCACCCCGAAAACAGCCCAAGCTTGGGCTACTTATCGTTGATTTTCAAGTAGAAATCACGCCCAGGAGAGGTGCCGGAGCTGGCCGAACGGGCTTGACTCGAAATCAAGTGAACCCTCGCGGGTTCCGAGGGTTCGAATCCCTCCCTCTCCGCCATATATAACAATCGCTTGCAGTGCTACTGCATTGCGTCTAGCTACCACAATCCAGCTTGCTTGCTACCGACACCGTAAGCCGCCGGTTTAAAAGGCCACCCCCATGCACTACCAGTAGCCACCGCTCGATCAAGCTTGTAGCGGCTGCAGTGCAGGGTTGACCAGCAAGGAACAGCGCGACCTACAACATTGGCTTTTTCCTAGTAAGTACTAAAGGACATGAGACGACCCAACCCGGTCATCCAGCAATTCAGCCTGGATGGCAGGAACGTACTGTTGGTCGGACCTGCATGAACAGGAGTGGGTCGGCCACCCACGGATGTTTAGTCGCCACTGTGATAAACAACCACTTAACAAGACCAGTGCTGTAATCGATTTACTCGGCGCAGACGCATGCTTTTCATGATCATGGTATACGTTCAGACACAGCCGGTTGGTTTGGGCAGTCCTCCGTACTTTGTGATCGGCTTCATCGGGCCGGTCATCCACATTTTGAACATCGCTTTCTGGTCTTCCCCCATGTATTTGGAAAACTTGCGAATGGGTGGCACTACAGCGTATTCCTCGTAATACTCGCGCGCCTTGAGTATTTGCTGCCACTTTGTATCGTCCAGTTGCACGCCATCGACTTGTGCCATGGCACGTGCGATCTCCGACGTCCACACACTGTTGTCGACCAGGTATCCGTCACCGTCACGTTCCGGTAATTCCATTGCTTCACCTCACTTAAAATGCCTGTTTTCAATTACAGGGTTTCTCATCCCTGTATATTCACCCGTATGGGTAACATCGTCCCGGGAGATCCCGGGATATTAAATATGCCTGCCACTGACGTTCTACAAATATACCTCCAGGAAGAATACCAATGTAAAGGAAAGTGCAAGGGATACAAACATCAGCATCCATTTGGTAAACATAAAAGTATTTTCTGTCATAAAGCCTGTGCCCTTGTCTTCGGTGCATTCCGCGAAAAAGAAACGAACCAGTGTTCAGCCACAATGGATTTATTGGCTCAAATCAGCCGCCACGATCCATATCTGCAGCAGGTTTACCGAGATAGTGCTGATAGGGGTGGTTCAGAGGCATTTTCTCAAACTCGGCTTTGGTCTTTTCGGACTCGAAGTAAATGGTCAGGTTGCCATCCACGAGTGACGGGTGCCCTGTCGCACCGATAATGTCACGGCCTGTCATCGGATCTATCGTTCCGATTAAATGGTCCGGTTCATGCAGTCGAAGACTTTGTGACCGGTCGCGCGGCAGGGCCGACGAGGCAACCCAGTTAAGCTCTTCAAACCGGATGGGCGGCGATTGTTGTGATGGTTTCTTGCTATTCATGATTAAATATCTCCCTGGTTACTGATGCCTGTGCCGTGCTGGCGTGCAGGCATCAATGGCAGTGCAAGGGGCAGACCTTCCAGGTCAATTCCCTGTGCGGCAATGACATGCGTATATTTTCTTTCGACACCATTTGTCTCGAGGTCAGCCACTACAGCCCTGGCATGTGCAACGTCAGGTAGCAGAAAATAAAGACGTCGTTCCACAATGACCTCCTTCCAATGGTTCTGGTGTTAATTAACTGGCTGAGAGGAATAGGTTGCTCCATCTTTGCCAGGGGGCCGTAGATACGCCTGGTTTCCACACGCTTGCGAGTTGGTTTGAGAACTGCCTGTGTCCTCGGTCTTACAATGTGGTAAACCTGCCGGATCGGTGAAAAATCTGCGGGATACTTCTGCCAGGGAGGCACTCGGATCGCGAGTTTCCGTTGCCATTGTGGCAACCTCGTAGGGCTCGGAATGAATTTGCAACCTGAGCAATCTATATCGTTCACATCGCAAATTTTATGGTTGTAAC
>DRLF01000348.1 GCA_011051425.1 Thiolapillus brandeum
GCCGATGCGCTGCCAGCATCCCTGGCGGCGGCGGATGAGGTGTTACTGTTTTCGCCCATGTCTCTGGATTGGGATGCCAGGGCCGTCATGGCCCCCCTCGGTGACAAGTGCCGGGTGCTGGATTCCACGGAGGAAATCGTCTCCCTGCTGGGTCGCGGCGCCAGGCAGGGGGATACCATACTGGTGATGAGCAACGGTGGTTTCGAGAATATTCACGAGCGCATTCTGCAGGCGCTGGAGCAGGCTGCGTGAGTGATCAGCCCATCGCAGTAGCACTGACCGGTGCATCCGGTATCGCCTATGGCATGCGCCTGACCGAATGCCTGCTGGATGCCGGGCGGCAGGTGCAGCTGCTGTATTCACAGGCGGCGCAGGTGGTGGCCGCCATGGAACTGGACCTGCAGCTTCCCGGATCGGCTGAAGCGGCCCAGGCGCAGCTGACGGAGCACTTCCATGCAGAACCGGGGCAGTTACAGGTCTATGGACGTCAGCAATGGACGGCGCCGGTGGCCAGCGGTTCCAACCCGCCCCAGGCGCTGGTGGTCTGTCCCTGCACCACGGGCACCCTGGCTTCCATCGCTCATGGTATCAGTGATGATCTGATCGACCGGGCGGCGGATGTCATGCTCAAGGAACGGCGTCAGCTTATCCTGGTGGTGCGGGAGACGCCCTTCTCGGCCATTCACCTGCAGAACATGCTGACGGTGACCCAGGCAGGCGCGCTGGTGATGCCGGCCAATCCGGGGTTCTACTACCAGCCGGAATCCGTGGATGATCTGGTGGATTTCATGGTGGCCCGTATACTGGATCACCTGGGGGTGGAACACGACCTGCTCCCGCGCTGGGGAGCAGATCGCTGAGGGAGATTACTTCAGAAGGTACCAGGCGGCAGCAAACGCAGCGCCTGCAGCGAGGATAGCAATCAGGGTAGCCTTGCCCAAGAGGCCGCTGGTGCCGGCGACTTTGGCCTGCATGGCGGCCAGCTGCTCTTCCATGGCTTCCTGGCTTTCTCTGACGCTGTCCTTCAGTTCAGCCAGGCGCTCGTCGATAAGGCTTTCCAGGCGGGAGCCTGACTGTTCCATGACATCTTCACGCAGCCTGATCTCCTGTTCCTTGATGTCTTCCAGCGCGGTTTCCACCTGCTGGCGCAAGGCTTCGAGCTGAATGCGGCTGTTACCCGTGTCCATGGCGATCTGTTCCTTGACCTGGGAGATCACACGGTCGTCCATCTTTTTCAGGCTGTCGTGAATCGGCTGCAGCTTTTCCTCGCCGGACTTTGCCAGCTCGGCAAGCTTCTGCTCCATGTTCTTTTCGACGCCTGTGACGTTGTCGCGAACGGATTTCAGCAGTGTTTCCACTTCTGTCATGATGGTGCTCTTGATGGCATCCATGTCGATTGCCGGGGCTGCAGCCACTTCTTCGGGCGCTGCTTCTTCCTCAGGCGTTTCCTCGGTGACGGTTTCCACGTTGATGGTGGCAAGAACGGCCTTGAGTTTTTCTTCCTGGGGCGGCTTGGTCAGGACGCCGATGGCGCCGGCTTCCTCGGCCATCTGTTCCAGTTTGCTCCCTTCGTTGCCTGTGCAGAGTACTACCGGGATATGTGCGGTCTTTTCGTTGCTGGTGATGGCTGTTGTCGCTGCAATACCACCCATGCCAGGCATGGACTGGTCCATGAAGACGATATCAATCGCTTCGGTGGCGATCTTGTCCAGCGCTTCTTCTCCGGAAGCCGCCATTTCCACTTCCAACCCCTGGTCTTTCAGCAGTTTGCCCATGGCAAAACGTGCTGCTTTGGAATCATCAACCAGTAGTACCTTCATCGTTTTCTCCATTTGTGGTTATTTCCGCAAGTGCGCCTGCCAATACTACAGCAAGCCGTCTTCGCAGCCATCCCCGGCATGCTGAAAATGTGAAGGCCGTGGGATCTTGATCAAAACGCGCCAGCCGGGTACAGCAGCAATTCACCGTTGTCAGCCGTGTGGAAGCGCATTCCGGCCGCCCGCATATCCTGTTCGAGCGCATCCAATGCGGGTTTTCCGTCACCCGTGCTTACGGGATAGTACAGCATACCCAGCCACTGCTTTTTCTGCTGTGAGGTCACTTCCCCCAGCCACACGGGCTGACCGCTGTCTTCGATGAGCCAGGTACTTGGCCACAGGTAGATCACCTGCCGCCGGTCGCCGTCGGCTTTGCTCAGGACGCTGTAGGCCATGCGACCCGCATGGCTGTGGGGCAGCAGGGGCAGTTGCGCGATATCGTCTGTCGAGGCCAGCAGCTTCAGCCAGGACAGGCCGCGGGCGGTCTGGGCCTTTTCCCAGCCCTGCTGTTTCAGTTTGTCGATGAATGCTGCCGGAGAACCCGCGATCTGCAGGTTGAGCGGGCGACTCCTGCCGTTCAATACATCATCGCGGTAGCGCGGCAGTTGCCGCCAGCCGCCCTGTTGCCAGTCCTGCAGGCTCATGCTGCCCTGGATCTTCAGCAGGTTTGGAGCAGGTGGTGGCGCCTGGACGCTGATTGCCGATGAAAAGGCCAGCAGGATCAGGCTGATACCCAGTATCAGTGCCTGCCGTCCCATGATCTTCTGTTCCCGGCCGTGTGTCCGGTAGGCCATGCCCAGAGCCGTGCTCCAGATGAGGCCTCCGCCGAGGGCGTGCAGCACTGCCGTCAGGGTTGAACCGAGATAGAGCTGGGAAAACATGACCGCGACGATCAGCAGGGTAGCTGCGGAATACACGCGCCAGCGCCTGGCCTGGCTGACGGGTGTCGCCACGAGTACAGCGCCCAGGGAAAAGAACACCGAGGCGCGCAGCACATAGACATCCGGTATGGCCGTAAGCAGGCCGGGGGACTGGCGGGCCAGGGCTTCCAGCACGATACTCAGCAGCCACACGCCGCCGGCTCCAGCCAGCCAGTGTCGTGCCGAGAGCTGCAATCCGGATATCCACAGCACCAGGCCCACGACAATGAGCATGGCCAGGGTTCCGCTGCTGCTCGCGAGGGCGGAGAGGGCGAGCATGATGTGGTCGCCCGTCGGGTTGTGCAGCCCGTTCAGGCCCAGGTGCAGGACACTGTCTGCGATGAGTAATGGCGACTGGGGCAGCAGGGCAATGACGATGAGTATGCTGCTGCTGAGCACCAGCAGACCCGCCAGCATGGCCAGACCGGCGGATTCCGGGTGCCGGGGATCTCCCAGTGCCCGGGCGATGCGGCGCAGCCGGGGATGGTGCTCACCGAATTGCAAGACCCGCTGCAGCAGTTGCTTGCTGCGGGGCTGGATGAGCAGGAACAGGCGGTGGGAAAGCCAGCCCAGGAACCACAGGCTGCCCACCAGCGCCACCAGCAGAATCACCAGTCGCAGGGCGACCTCGGAAGCCAGTTCCATGGAAGCGCCGAAGGCCATGCCCGGCAGCAGGTAGGCGGGCGCCCAGATCAGTGCGGACAGTACATTGGCAAACACGAAATTGGTGGCGGGCATGTTCATCATACCCGCCACCAGGGGAATGACGGCCCGGACCGGTCCGAAGAAACGTCCCAGCACCACGCTCTTGCCGCCATAGCGCTGGAAGAACTGAATGCCTTTGTCCAGCATGGCCGGGTGCCTGCTGAATGGCCACATGCCGGTCAGCTGGCGCTGGTATTTCTTTCCCAGCCAGAAGCTCAGGCCATCGCCGGCCACTGCGCCGATGACCGCCCACAGCACCATGACCCGGAAATCCAGTGCGCCGCTGCCGATGAGTGCGCCCACGGCGAACATGATGGCGACACCGGGCACCACCATGCCCACCATCGCCAGGGATTCGGCAAAGGCCATGAGGAACACCACCGCACCGGCCCAGCCGGGGTTGGCGCTGACCCATGCCAGGAGTTGCTGAAAGGTTTCAGCCATGGTGCATCAGGCCGGGCTTCGGCCCGGCAGTCCCCGCTGATCTGGCCGATATGCGGCTCTCACTGGCTCAGTGTGGCGAAAGCCTTGCGCGCGGCGTCCAGCGTGCTGTCGAGATCCCCGTCGCTGTGCGCTGCTGAAACGAACCCTGCCTCGAAAGCCGAGGGCGCGAGGTACACGCCCTGGTCCAGCATGGCGTGGAAGAAGTGCTTGAACTGTTCCTGGTTGCAGGCCATGGAGCCGGCAAAGTCCGTCACCCTGTCGGCATCGGAGAAGAACAGGCCGAACATACCACCGACGTGGTTTTCCGTGACCGGGATGCCCGCATCCTTTCCTGCCTGCACCAGGCCGGTTATGAGGGTTTCGGTCTTCCGGCCCAGCTCCTCGAAGAAGCCGGGTGCGGAGATCAGCTCCAGGGTCTTGAGGCCGGCGGCCATGGCCACGGGGTTGCCGGAAAGCGTGCCCGCCTGGTACACCGGACCCAGAGGGGCGATCTTCTCCATGATCTCGCGTCTGCCGCCGAAGGCGCCCACGGGCATGCCGCCGCCGATGACCTTGCCCAGGGTGGTCAGGTCGGGCCGTATGCCGTACAGGCCCTGCACCCCGCCCAGGCCCACACGGAAGCCGGTCATGACTTCGTCGAAGATGAGCACCGCGCCGTACTGGTCGCAGATCTCGCGCAGGCCTTCCAGGAAACCCGGCACCGGCGGGATGCAGTTCATGTTGCCCGCCACAGGCTCGACGATGATGCAGGCGACTTCTTCGCCGATCTGGCTGAAGGCTTCCTTCACCTGTTCCAGGTTGTTGTAGTCCAGGGTGATGGTCTGTTCGGCCAGGCAGGCGGGCACACCGGGGGAGGAAGGCTCGCCCAGGGTCAGGGCGCCGGAGCCGGCCTTCACCAGCAGGGAATCCGAATGACCGTGGTAGCAGCCCTCGAATTTCACGATCTTGTCCCGTCCCGTGTAACCCCGGGCGAGGCGGATGGCGGACATGGTGGCCTCGGTGCCGGAAGAGACCATGCGCACCATCTCGATGGAGGGCATGAGTTCACAGACCTTGTCGGCGATGCGGATCTCCAGTGCCGTGGGTGCGCCGAAAGACAGACCCCGCGTGGCGGTTTCCTGCACCACCTCGATGACTTCGGGATGAGCATGACCAAGGATCATGGGGCCCCATGATCCGACATAATCGATATAGCGGCGGCCTTCGGAGTCGTAGATACAGGAGCCGGCGGCCTTTTCGATGAACACCGGGTCGCCACCCACGCCCTTGAAGGCGCGCACGGGAGAGTTCACGCCACCGGGGATGTGCTGCTGTGCTTTCTGGAAAAGTTCGTGAGATGTGCTCATGGGTTTCCTCAAAATGGTTTGAATAGTCTGCTGGTGTTTTCGGCGGCCCGGTAAATGTCTTCCTGGCCGAACAGGCCCTGGATCATGGCGACCATGTCTGCACCTGCTTCGACGACAGGTAGGGCATTTTCCGGGGTTATGCCGCCGATGGCAACTATCGGCAGATCCAGTGCTGTCCGTGCTTCGCGCAACAGCGCCAGCCCGGCATTCACGGCCGATGGTTTGGTTGAAGAAGGATAAACGGTACCGAAAGCCACATAGTCTGCGCCCTGATCAGCAGCGGCATGAGCCCGTTGCAGGTCGTTGTAGCAGGAGACGCCGATGATACTGTCCTTTCCCAGGATTTTTCTGGCGCTGGGAAGATCCCTGTCTTCCCGCCCCAGGTGAACGCCATGAGCACCGCTGCGCCGGCACAGCTCGATATCGTCGTTGATGATGAGCAATGCCTGATGCGCGTTGCAGCGTTGCAGCAGTGTTTGCGCTTCTGTCAGGCGGCGAAGGGTATCCCCGGACTTGTCGCGATACTGCAGGATACGGGCGCCACCGGCCAGGGCGGACTCCACCTGGCTGTACAGCGTATCTCCCCGCGTACCGTCCACGGTGATGGCATACAGGCCCGCCAGCGCCGTCATGGGTGAATCCTGCCGGGTATGAATTGTCCGCTACCGGGCCGGAAACCCTGCTGCAGGGATTCCCAGGTGTATGCCTGCGCCCTGGCTATGGCCTCTGTCAGCGGCTCGCCAAGTGCCAGCTGAGCGGCGATGGCGGCAGCCAGGGTGCAGCCCGATCCGTGGTAGTTGCCGGGCAGCTTGGGCCATTGCCAGTGGCGGGTTTCTCCGTTCCTGTACAGCGTATTGGTGACCTGGCCGTGGCTGGACTCGTCTGCACCGGTGATGAGAACCGCTCCACAGCCCTTCTGCAACAGCTTTGCCCCACAGGCATCTGGCGTGTTTTCGCCACTGAGTTCACGGGCTTCCCGGCGGTTGGGGGTGAGAAGGGTGCTCAGGGGTATCAGCGGTTCGAGATAAGCGGTGGCGCCGATGCCCTGGCCACCGCCAGAAGCGAGCACAGTGTCCAGTACCAGGGGTATATCGGGCAGCAGTTGCCGTATCTGTTGAAGCGCGTTGGCGGTTTCCGCGCTGCCGACCAGCCCGATCTTGATCGCCGCAATAGTGTAGTCCTTGGCAATCCGGGTGGCTTGCCTCAGAAGAATCGCGGGCTGTACGGGGAGTACCTCATAGACATTGCTGCTGTCCTGCACGGTAAGGCAGGTGATCAGCGTGGCGGCATGGGCGCCTTGGGCGGCAACAGCCTCGATGTCGGCCTGAATGCCGGCGCCGCCGCAGGGATCATGCCCGGAGATACAAAGTACCACGGGCTTTGGATTGGGGTGAGACATGGTATGCAGTATACCCAATATATACCCGTCTGATAGGCGGGTAAAAACCAGAATATGGTCTACAATTATAACGTCCATAAGCAGTTTATAGCGTCTTTCCGGTTATTTCAGACGTGGACTGGACGTAGCAAGAACAATATTAAACCGGCATTAATATAGGGGTGGTGCTCAGGGCTCCAGGCCTGCCTCGGAACAAGACATCATGGCAGAGCGTTCTCTACATTGGTGCCAGGTTAGTAATTGCAGGGGTTGCATATCAACCCATCTCTTTTTCTTTCTTTTTCAGGGTTTGTAGTAGCAAGCAGGTTTTGTCATGACCGAAGAATTTGAAGCGTTGCGCCGTGTGGCCAGGGACTATTGCGATATTATCGAAGCGGTGGGTGAACAGGAGCAGGACTGGCTGAACAAAGTTGTCAGGATTCTGCCGCGCTTGCACGCGGCCGTTTCCGCCATCCTGGAGCTGGAAAAGTCGGGGGGCAAGCCCGTTGAGGCCAACCTGGAGATGCGCTTTTCCCTGTTCAGCAAGCTGCACCAGCTGCTCGGTGACAAGGATGCCTACTGGATGGAATACGATCTCGGCCATGAGGAATGCCGCAGCGGCAGCTTGGCGGACGACCTGACGGATATCTACTGCGAGCTGAAACAGGGGCTGCACATGCTGGAAAACGAAGACGCCGATCCGGACACCGTGCTCCTGAACTGGCGTGAAGGTTACAAGATACACTGGGGCAAGCATCTGCTGGATGCCGAGCGCCATCTCTATGAACTCTCTTCCAGAGGAAACCTATGAAACGTCTGTTATTCCTGTTGCTGCTGCTGACCGGCAGCCACGCCCTCTTTGCAGAGGAAGAAAAAGAGATCACCCTGCAGCTGCCGCCCGCTTCCCTGGAAAAATGGTACAAGCCCGCCAATGAACACAACGTGTGGCTGCACACCATGTTCCGTCTGCGCCGGGAGATGCAGGCGGTTACGGAATATGCGGCGCTGGAAAAGACTGGGCTGCTGAAGAAATGGCTGGGGAAACTGCAGGAAGACTACCGCTCCATCGGCAAGATGGTGCCGGAGTGGCAGGATGAGCTGGAAACCGAGTTGCTGGACAAGATGATCGCGGCTGCCGAAAACCGCAAACTGGACGATCTGCAGATGCTGCAGCGCAAGCTGGGCAAGTCCTGCCAGTCATGCCATGTGGATTACAAGCTGGTTGCCGCTTTGCGTTACCGGGCGCCGGATTTTGCTCCGGTCAGGGTGGAATCCGAAGAAACCATGGAAGAGGAAAAGTACAGCCGCGTGATGTCCCGCCTCAGCCTGCTGGTCAACCGTATAAAGATCGCCAGTGATGACGGGCGAACCGATGCGGGCATCACCGCACTGGATGAGCTGCAACAGCGCCTGGCTGATCTGGGGGGCAGTTGTTCTTCCTGCCATAAAGACGAGCAACCGCGGGAGCGCATCCTGGGCAAGGCGTCACAGGCTGCCCTGGGCAAGGTGCGGGAAGGCCTGAGCGCCGGCGACAGCAAACAGGTCGGGCGCCACATGGGCGAGTTTGCAGTAGGCGTGTGTGCGGACTGTCATGGCATTCACCGCATGCAGAGCAATCTGCGGGAACTGCTCAGCGGGGAATAGGGCTGGCCTGCCCGCAAGGCCCCGTCATCTAACTCGTACAGTGGGGGCGCCAGCCTGTGAAAAACGCCGTATATACATCCATGTAGGCTTGACCTCGGCGACCATGCCTCGGACATTTTCACAGGCCGGCTGAGGGCGATATACTTGGTTGCCGGGAATAGGTTGGGCCTGCCCGGTATTGCCGGGCGAACAGGGGGTGTTATTTCTGTGCTTTCACCCAGGCCTGAAAAGCGGCCGGCTGGGAAGCCCACAAGCCCAGCTTCTGTTCGCGGGCCTGTAGCCATGCCTGCTGCAGGCGAGAACGCAACTCCTGGGGCAGGGTTTCCGGCTTCAGGGGACGGGCATAACCGGCGGCTACCAGGGTGGTGTTGATGGACAGCCCGTTTGTCATGGTGACTTCAGCTCCGATACGGCCATAGCGGTCGCGTTTTTTCAGGTCTCCGGAGAGCAGCAGCATGTCGCCGGGTTTGACCAATGCACGCAGGTATTCCGTTGCTTCATGTCCCAGGGGAAGGAGTTCCCCCGCAGTCAGGCCGGTGCGCGCCATATCCACCTTGAGCTTGGGGTTTTGCGTGTCTTCAGGCGCGTCCATGCCGAGCAGCTGGATGCGGTCTTCGCGGCCGTCCAGCTTCACCACGAGGGTGTCGGCATCTTCGACCTTCACGAGTTCAACCTGGGTGCCTGCAGCGATCAAAAGGCTGCTGAACAGCAGCAGATAGACAGAGAGTAGCGTTTTCATCAGTGACTGGTTCCTGCAGAGCGGGTGAGTTTGTTGTGTACATTATACTTCCCCGACGGCTTCTTCATGGGGATGCGCTTTACTTCCTTCAGTGTCCTGGCGTCGTACACCACGATGGCGCCATCCATGTCCCAGATGCTCACCAGGGCGTATTTGCCGTCTTTGGTGAATTCCACGTGGGCGGAGGTCTTGCCGGGCGCGGGTTTGAGGGTCTCGACGATCTCCAGGGTCTGTTTGTCGATGACGTGCATGAGATCCCTGTTGGGGCCAAAGAATACGTCCGTCCAGGCATAGGGGGTCTTTTCGTGGCTGCGCATGAAGAATCCCGGTCCCTGGGTGGGGATGCGTTTGATGACCTTCCAGGTTTTCGTGTCCACCACGGTGACTTCCGGCTTGCGGATGTTGGGGGTGGCCAGCACCGTGGTGCCGTTTCTTGGCCAGGTGATGGCCGAGCTGAGATGAGGCAGGCCGGGCAGATCCACCTTGGCAACTGCGCGACCCAGGTCCAGATCCACCACCTGGGCGCCACCGCCCCGGGTGCTGCCGATGATCTGGTCGTATTCCTGGGTGAGGAAGAAATCATCCAGAATGCCTTTCAGGCGCAGTTTGCGAATGGGAAAGCGCTCTTTTTCCGTTTCTTCCCCGGAATCGGGCCGGTAGTCATGTACCCATTTGCCGAAACCCACAGGGGGATCGTCCTCGTAGTTGATCTCCCAGACCTCCGGTATATCTTTCATGGCAGCAATGAAGCTGGAACGCGGGTCGGCGGTATAGACAGCGCTCACCCGGGAGCTGTTGCCCTCACTGTCCTTTGCCTCGATGACCTTGATGGGGGTCAGGTCTTTGGCGTCCAGCAGCACCAGTGTATGGGGAAGATAATTGGCTATCATCACGTAGCGGCCGTCATGGGACACAGCTAGGTTGCGTGCGTTGATGCCGGCGCGAATCTCCGCGACCCACACAAGGTTGAACACATCGAACTTGCTCACCCAGCCGTCCCGGGACAGGAAATAGATATAACGTCCGC
>DRLF01000349.1 GCA_011051425.1 Thiolapillus brandeum
GAAAGATCCGAGCCGAACATGGGGGACTATCTCGATCTGCTGGCACTGGGCACCGTGGCTGACGTGGTGCCCCTGGAGCGCAACAACCGTATTCTGGTGCATCAGGGGCTGGCGCGCATCCGCGCCGGCCGCTGTCGCCCCGGTATCATCGCTCTGCTGGAAGTGGCAGGACGCAATCCCCGGCGCGCGCAGGCTTCGGACCTCGGCTTCACCGTGGGACCCCGCCTGAACGCGGCGGGCCGGCTGGATGACATGTCGCTGGGTATTGAATGCCTGCTGACGGACGATCCTGGCAGGGCAAGGGAGCTGGCGGCGGAGCTGGATCAGCTGAACCGGGACAGGCGTCATATCGAGGACGATATGCGGCAGCAGGCGGAGACCCTGCTCGAGGCCGTGATGCTGAAAGAATCGGATCTTCCCTGGGGTCTTTGTCTGTATGACGACAGCTGGCACCAGGGCGTGATCGGTATTGTCGCTTCCCGCATCAAGGAGCGCCATCACCGGCCGGTCATCGCATTCGCCCCCGGTGATGATGGCGAGATCAAAGGGTCGGCGCGCTCCATCCCCGGTGTGCATATCCGCGACGTGCTGGACGAAGTTGCCGCCGGTTCTCCGGGATTGCTGTTGAAGTTCGGTGGTCATGCCATGGCGGCGGGGCTCACGCTGGAGGCGCATCGTCTGGATGAGTTCAAGGAACTGTTCAACGCAGTGCTGCACCAGCGCCTCGACAAGGATGCTTTTAAGGCGGTGATAGAATCCGATGGTGAGATTGCAGCAGAGGACATGAACCTGGATCTGGCCTATCTGGTCGAGCAGGGCGGCCCCTGGGGACAGGGCTTTCCGGAGCCCGTGTTCCACGGTGAGTTTGACGTGATCCAGCATCGTCAGTTGCAGGACAAACACTGGAAACTCGTGGTGCGGCCACCGGGCAGCAACCAGGTGTTCGATGCGATCGGTTTCAACCTGGTCAGGGCCTGTCCATCGCCTTTGCCGCAGAGGCTGCTGATGGCCTATCAGTTGGATGTGAATGAATTTCGCGGCAGTATCAATCTGCAATTGCGCATCGCACATATGGAGGCAGCATGAGAGAAGTGGATGAAGACGGCCTGGCCATCCGTCCCAACAAGACGCAGCTGAAACGTGAACTGGCCGAATTGCAGAAGCTGGTCGTGGCGATCATTGCGCTGGGCGAGGGCGAGCGCGCCAAGCTGGATCTGGATGACAAATTTCTGGCCGGTGTGCACCGCGCTGCTGCCATGAAGGCATCGAGCGGCCGTAACCGTGAGATCAAATACCTGACCAAGCTGCTGCAGAAGCAGAACCTGGAACAGATCCGCGACTGGTTCGAAAACAGGAACAGCCGGCATTCGGAAGAGAATCGCCGCTTCCATGCTCTGGAGAAATGGCGTGATCGCCTCGTCGAACAGGGAGACGAAGCCTTGCAGCAATACCTGGAACAGTATCCCCATACAGACAGGCAGCAGATCCGCGCGCTGATTCGCAGTGCCGTCAGGGAAAGAGACACCGGCAAACCTGCCGGTGCCGGGAAAAAGCTGTTCCGGCAGCTCAGGGAAAACGCAGCAGATGCCGTGGAATCTGCTATCTTGTCAGAACAGCAAGAACAATAAAGGCCACGACCATGCCCAGCCACTCCAGACCCGTCTTTCTCAATCTGCTGCAGATTCGCCTGCCCGTGGCGGGCATCATGTCCATTGCTCACCGTGCGGCTGGCGTGCTCCTGTTCCTGAGCATCCCTTTTCTGGCGGCCCTGCTGTCAGTTGCATTGTCGGGACAGGCCGGTTTTCTTCAGGCGCAGACTCTGTTGAAACAGCCAATCATGCAGGTGATTCTGTTCCTCTTGCTGTGGGCATTGTCCCACCATTTTCTTGCCGGCATCCGCTATCTGCTCATCGATGTACATCTCGGTGTGCAGGCGCCGCGATACCGGCAGACGGCCTGGGCGGTGCTGATCCTTTCCCCGCTGTTGGCTCTGCTGCTGTTGTGGGGCCTGTGGTGAGCCGGCAACTGTCCGGTTTTCGTGCCTGGATGTGGCAGCGCGCCAGTGCCATCTACCTGGCGGGCTTCATTGTGTACGTGCTCGCCTGGCTGATGTTCACGCCACCGGGTGATCACGAGGTGCTGAAGTACTGGCTGGCCGGCCTGGGCATGTGGCTGGCGACGGCGCTGTTCTTCCTGGCGCTGCTGCTGCATGCCTGGATCGGTGTACGTGATGTGATACTGGATTACGTCAAGCTGCCGGGCCTGCGCCTGGCGGCGCTGGCGACCGTGTTTGCCTTTCTGCTCACCTGCGGTTTGTGGGTGGCATCCATTCTGATGGGCCTGCTATGAACATGATAAGAAAAAATTTCGATGTGCTCATCATCGGTGCCGGCGGTGCCGGCCTGAATGCGGCGGTGCAACTGGCGAAGGCAGACTTGCGCGTGGCCGTGGTTTCCAAGGTCTTTCCCACGCGCTCGCACACGGTAGCTGCCCAGGGCGGCGTCAATGCGGCGCTGGGTAATGTGGATGACGACAGCTGGCACTGGCATATGTTCGATACGGTCAAGGGTTCTGACTATCTGGGTGATCAGGATGCCATCGAGTTCATGTGCCGGGAGGCCATTCCCACGGTGTACGAGCTGGAACATAATGGTGTGCCGTTCTCCCGGCTGGACAGCGGCAAGATCTATCAGCGTCCCTTCGGCGGCCAGAGCCGTCATTTCGGCAAGGAGCAGGCAACGCGCACCTGTGCGGCGGCAGACCGCACCGGCCATGCCATCCTGCACACCCTGTATCAGCAGAACATCAAGGCGCGCAGCCACTTTTTCACCGAGTACTTTGCCATCGACCTCCTGCAGGATGAAGAAGGTGGCGTGACCGGCGCACTGGTGATGGATATTGCTTCCGGTGAGCCCATGATCCTCAATGCCCGGGCGACCCTGCTGGCCACAGGAGGCTGTGGCCAGGTGTTCCGTACCACCAGCAATGCGCACATCAACACGGGTGATGGCATGGCCATGGCCCTGCGTGCCGGGGTGCCCCTGCAGGACATGGAGTTCTTCCAGTTTCATCCCACCGGTGTGGCGGGCCGTGGCATGCTGATCACCGAGGCCTCCCGCGGCGAGGGCGGTTATCTTATCAACAGCGAGGGCGAGCGTTTCATGGAACGTTATGCGCCTACCGCCAAGGATCTGGCCAGCCGGGATGTGGTGGCGCGCGCCATCGTCACCGAGGTGCGTGAAGGCCGGGGCTGCGGTCCTGACAAGGATTATGTGCTGCTCAAGGTCGATCACCTGGGCGAAGAGGTGGTGGCAAAGCGTCTGCCGGGTATTCGCGAAACCAGCAAGATCTTCCTGGGTGTGGATCCGGCCTTCGAACCCATTCCCGTGTATCCCACCGCGCACTACGTCATGGGAGGTATTCCCTCGGACCGCTTCGGGCGCGTGGTCACGCCGGCGCATCACGGCCCGGAAGAGGTTGTTCAGGGGCTTTATGCCGCCGGTGAATGCGCCTGCGTGTCGGTACACGGCGCCAACCGCCTGGGCGGCAACTCACTGCTAGATATCCTCGTATTCGGGCGCCTGTCGGGGCTGGATATTCTCGAATATCTCGACGAGCATCCCCGCCACCGTCTTACCCACAGCAGCAGCGAAGAGCGTGCCATGGCGCGTTTTCAGCGCTTTGAGGCCGAAGGCGAGGGTGTTTCCGTGGCGGAATTGCGAGGGGAGTTCCGCAAGGTCATGGAAGATCATGCCGGGGTGTTCCGTACGGATGACATCATGCGGGAAGGCGTGGAGAAGGTGAAAGAGATCCGTCGGCGGCTCGACGATGTGCGCCTGCACGACACCAGCCGCACCTTCAATACGGCGCGTATCGAGGCCTTCGAACTGGAGAACCTCATCGATGTGGGCATGTCTATCGTGACCTCGGCCCTGCATCGGCAGGAGAGCCGGGGGGCGCATTCCCGGCCTGATTACCCGGAAAGGGACGACCGGAACTGGATGCGCCACAGCCTGTATTTTCTGGAAGAAGACCGGCTGGACTACAAGCCTGTACGCACCCGGCCGCTGAGTGTCGACAGTTTTCCACCCAAGCCGAGGGTGTACTGATGGAATTCCGGATCTACCGTTACAACCCGGATGTCGATCAGGAACCTCATTTGCAGACCTTCGAGGTGGAAACGGACAGGGGCATGATGCTGCGTGACGTGTTGCTGGAGATCAAGCGCAGGGACGAGTCGTTTGCCTTTCGCCATTCCTGCGGTGAGGGTGTATGCGGCTCGGACGGTGTCAATGTAAACGGCCGGAACCGGCTCGCCTGTATCACGCCGGTCAGCGACTACAGGAAGGGACCTGTGGTCATCCGTCCTTTTCCCGGCCGGCCGGTGATCAGGGACCTGGTGGTGGACATGAGTGACTTCTACCGTCAGTACCATGCCGTGGATCCTTGGCTCAAACGCAAGGATCCTGTGCCGGAGCAGGAGAGTCTGCAGACGCCGGAAGAGCGCGCCAGGCTCGACGGCCTGTGGGAATGTATCCTGTGTGGCTGCTGTTCCACTTCCTGTCCTTCCTTCTGGTGGAATCCGGACAAGTTTTTGGGACCGCAGGCCTTGCTGTCGTCCTGGCGCTTTCTCGCTGACAGCCGTGACCAGGCGGAAGAGCAACGCCTGGATGATCTGGACGGCCCCTACAAGGTGTTTCGCTGTCACACCATCATGAACTGTGTGGATGCCTGCCCGAAACATCTCAACCCCACCCAGGCCATCGGACATATCCGCAACCTGATGCTGAAAAAATCCGTGTGACCAGGCAGCCTTTCAGGGAAAAGGAACGCCTGCAATGGCAGTGCCGGCGCGGCATGCTGGAGCTGGATTGCCTGTTCCGGCGCTTTCTCGACGAGCATTACGACAGTCAGCCGGCGGACATACAGCAGGCCTTTCGCCAATTGCTGCGCGAGGCCGACCCACATCTTTTCCGCTGGCTGATCAATGACCCGGAAGAAGCACCGGAGAAGTATCAGGCAGTGCTCAGGGCGATTCGAAGTTGATTGACCCGGCAACGATATAGATGGTGCATCACGGCTGAGCATCGCCTGTATCGTCAACGGGTCAATAGTGCCATGCCGGTATTCTCCGGCGTTCAGGTGTTACTGTTCTTCTTTTGTTTCTTCCTTGATGCCGCTGACATACAACGCCAGGGCCTCGATTTCCATTTCGGTCAGCTTGCTGGCGATGGTATGCATGATGGCGTTGTCGTTGGTTCTGGCGCGCTCACCGAAGGCCTGTAGCTGGTCGGCAACATAGCGTTTGTGCTGCCCTGCGAGACGGGGCAGTTCGTCCGTTCCCTGGCCGAATTCTCCGTGGCAGGATTTACAGGCAGGAATGCCGGAATACCTGTTGCCTTTCTTGAACAGGTATTCGCCCACGGCGGCAAAACCCTTGTCGCGTACCCGGTGAGTCAGGGCTGGCTTGGAGCTGAAGTAGTCCGCCAGTGCTTCGATCTGGTCATCCTTGAGGTCTTTGGCCATTTCATTCATGGTGTCACTCTTGCGCTTGCCGTCGCGGAAGTTTTTCAGCTGTTTGACAAGGTAATTGCGATTCTGCCCGGCCAGACGGGGATAGATGGCGCTCGATGCCTCGCCTTCCTCGCCATGGCAAAGGTGGCATTTTGCTTTGACGATAGATTTGGCCAGATCGATATTGGCTGCGTTGGCGGTGCCGATGCTCAGTAAGCCCAGGGCAAGAATGATTTTTTTCATTGTAAATGTCCTCCGAAATGCTGTTGTTCGTTCAAATATAACATATGGAGCGGTTGAAGCTGATGGCCGCGAATGGGGTATAATTCCCGCCCTTTCGAATTACAGAGATCATCATGGCCGATATAGCGAGCGAACTGGGCAAACGCAGAACCTTTGCCATCATTTCGCATCCCGACGCGGGTAAGACCACGCTCACCGAGAAGCTGTTGCTGTTTGGTGGCGCCATTCAGCTTGCCGGCACGGTCAAGGGTCGCAAGGCGGCGCGTCATGCCACTTCCGACTGGATGGAAATGGAGAAAGAACGGGGCATTTCGGTAACGTCCTCTGTGATGCAGTTCCCCTACAAAGACCGCGTCGTCAACCTGCTGGATACGCCGGGACACGAAGATTTCTCCGAAGATACCTATCGTACCCTGACTGCGGTGGACTCGGCACTGATGGTCATCGACGTGGCCAAAGGCGTCGAAGCGCGCACCATCAAGCTCATGGAAGTGTGTCGCATGCGCGACACGCCCATTCTCACCTTTGTCAACAAACTGGACAGGGAAGGGCGCGACCCCATCGAGATTCTGGACGAGATCGAGGAAGTCCTGGGCATCGCCTGTTCGCCGGTGACCTGGCCTATCGGCATGGGCAAGCGCCTGAAAGGTGTTATCGACCTGCGTACGGAAACGACGCATTTGTTCAGTGC
>DRLF01000350.1 GCA_011051425.1 Thiolapillus brandeum
CCCCTTCTTTTTGGCTTCCTCGACGAAATGCGATTCGAAAAAACGTTTTGTCACGGGATCCTTGATCAGGGCGATCAGTAAAATCCTGCTGGCAGGCGGTTCATCGATATCGGGCGCTTCCCAGCTTTCAGCCAGCTTGGTGGAAGAACACCCCCCCAGCAGCAGTGCTAGAATGAGTACCGCGAAAAAACGGGGCGGAAGGGCGGGGTTCAGCATATCGGTTTTGCCTTGGACGAAATCATGGCTGGATGATACGGAGTGAAGTATGGATTATCAACCGGCACAGGCTTTTGCCCAGTCTGTCCCACACAGCAACACCGGCATAAAAAGAATATTAGAATATTGTTATACACAACGATGCACAGACCGGCGCCGTCAGATCCCACGACACCAGCCGGCAGCATGCAAAACACATGAACTGCTGATTATTCAATCACTTAACCGCTTTAGGCGCATTTTGACAACAATAGAAATTCATCGGAATTTCAGGAAGATAGCCGCTCTGCCCGCATATTATCCACAAAGTTATCCACAGGCCAAAGCTGAAAAATGACCATGATACTGCGCATTGCACTGCCGGCGCCGGTGTACGGCCTGTTCGACTATTTGCCCGTAAAAAATGCCGCAACGCCAGCGCTGCAACCCGGTCAGCGCCTGCTGGTTCCCTTTGGCCGCAGCGAGCGCTGCGGCATCCTGATCGAGGTGACGGATCACACCAGCATTGCCCAAAACCGGCTGCGGGCCGTCCGGGCCGTGCTGGACGAGGCTCCCCTGATGGACCGGGAACATCTGGACTATCTCCGCTGGGTGGCCGGCTATTATCATCACCCCGTGGGCGAGGTTCTGCTTTCTGCGCTGCCGGTACGGTTGCGCAAGGGCAAAAAGCCCCTGCTTTCCCGTCCGGACCGCGTCCGTCTTCTCGATGATGACCCCCAGACCCTGGCGGTTCTGCAGCGCCGGGCGCCACGACAGTGGCAAGTCATGAATTGGCTCGAATCGCTGGGGGGGCAGGCGAGCATGGGCGATCTGCGCAGGCAGTTCGACAGCGTTCATGGCGTCCTGCGGGCGCTGCAGAACAAGGGACTGATCACCCTGGATACGGCTACATCCCAAGCTGACCCACCACAACAGCCTGATTTTACGCTGGAAGATGAACAGAACCGGGCTATTGCAGCGGTCTCCGCAGGCCTCGGGCGTTACGGCGCCTTCCTGCTGGACGGGGTGACCGGCAGCGGCAAGACCGAGGTCTATCTGCGGCTGGCGCAGCAGGTGCTGACACGGGGACAAAACGTCCTGCTGCTGGTGCCGGAAATCGCGCTCACTCCCCAGCTCATCAGCCGGCTGGAAAAACGACTGCCCGGACCGCTGGCAGTGCTGCATTCCGGCAGAAGCGACCGGGAACGGGAGCAGGCCTGGCTCATGGCCAGCCGCGGCCAGGCGCGGGTGGTGCTGGGCACCCGCTCAGCGGTCCTCGCACCCCTGCCTGATCTCGGCCTGGTGCTGGTGGACGAGGAGCACGACAGCTCCTACAAGCAGCAGGAAGGCTTCCGTTACTCCGCCAGGGACATGGCCCTGGTGCGCGCCCGGCGTGCCGGCTGCCCCGTGGTGCTGGGCTCGGCCACCCCTTCCCTGGAAAGCCTGAAGAATGCCATGGAAGATCGCTACACCTGGCTCAGGCTGACCCGCCGCGCAGGCAAGGCCCGCCAGCCCCGCATGCAACTGCTGGACATCCGCAACCAGCGGCTGCAGGGCGGCCTCTCTCCCCCCCTGCTGCAGGCGCTGGAAGAGACCCTTTCCCAGGGGCAGCAGGCCATGGTGTTTCTCAACCGGCGCGGTTATGCCCCGGTACTCACCTGCTACAGCTGCGGCTGGCTGTCGGACTGTCCACGCTGCGACGCCCGCCAGACTGTGCACTATCGTCAGCGGAAACTCATCTGCCATCATTGTGGCAACGAACGCCCGCTGCCGGATCACTGCCCCTCCTGCGGCTCTCCCGAGCTGCACCCCCTGGGGCAGGGCACGGAACAGCTGGAGCAGGTATTGCAACAGCAATACCCGGATCACCCCCTGGTACGCATTGACCGGGATGCAACCAGCACCAAAGGCAGCCTGGACCAGCTTCTGAAACAGGCGAGGGAAGGGCGGGCCAGCCTGCTGGTTGGCACCCAGATGCTGGCCAAGGGCCATCATTTCCCCGGCGTGTCCCTGGTCGCCATGGTGGATGTGGACGGCGGACTGTTCGGCGCGGACTTCCGTGCCGCCGAACGCATGGCTCAGCTGATCATCCAGGTTGCGGGCAGGGCAGGGCGGGGAGCACATCCCGGACAGGTGCTGATGCAGACCCGCTTCCCCGACCACCCCCTGTTGCAGACCCTGGTGAACGAAGACTATGCCGCCTTCGCCCGTGAAGCCCTGCGGGAAAGAGCACAGGCAGAACTCCCGCCCTGCAGCTACCAGGTGCTGATCCGCGCCAGCGCCAGCAAGGCTGAAACAGCAGAAACCTTTCTGCAGCAGTCTGTTACGCTGATCGAGGAGTTGGGGGAGCGCGAAATCCAGGTGTGGGGTCCGGTGCCCGCCCCCATGCAAAAACGCGCCGGAAAGTTCCGTTCCCACTTATTGTTGCAATCGGGAGACCGTCAGCAACTGCAACGGTTTCTGGGGGCATTCATACCGGCCCTGTCCACCTTGCCCGATGCCACCCGGGTGCGCTGGTCGGTGGATGTCGACCCCCAGGATCTCTACTGATCCCTGTCCAGGCTCTCGATCTGTTCCACTACCGATCTGTTTCGCAGATTGCGGCGGCGCGTCAAATACCACCAGCCCACCTTCAGCTGCCACAGGGGCTGGCTCTGTACATAGGTCATTTGCGCCTTCAGGGACTGCAGGATCAGGTCCCGCAGGGGGCGGTCCGGCTCGAGCGGCTTTACCCCGAAGCGCTGTTCGAAATACGCCAGGGCTTTCTCGTGTTCCTGCAGCAGGGCATCCAGAGAGGCGTTCTCGAAGACCTGCATGAAAACTCTGGGAGGAAAGGGGAGCGCCAGGGAATCGGCTGATCTGCTGGTGGTAAGGCTGTATTCCCCTTCCAGACCAGTAACAAATTCGTAGTAGAACTTGTCCTGAACATGGTAGTGCATCAGGAAGAGACGCTTTGCAGGTGAATACCAGCCTTCCACGGCCATCTTCACCCCGCCAGCACCCACCAAGCCATCGAAATCGAACTGGCTGTCCAACCCGAAACCCTCCGACCTGGCCCAGTCGCTGATACCCTGAGGGTCGTTCAGGCGTTCGGCATCCTGCACGGTCAACAGCAGCTTTTCCGGATGGCTCATTTTACGCACCGACAGTACGCCAACCACGGTGACCAGCAGCCAGTATGCTGCCGGCAGCAAAACGATCAGGTACAACCAACCACTCATTCCTCACCTCCTGTTCAGATGAAGCCCGACAATTTCTGTTATTATAACGGGTTCGGTCTGATGGGGATCCCGGACTCACCCCACATTCCACTACAAAACATTCAACTGACTGGATTCATTAATGAAATCACAGATTGCCGATCTGGTTTCCACCGCCCTGGACAACCTGGTAGCCCAGGGTATTGTCGACCCTGAAAAGCGCAGGACACCCGTGGTGGAACGCACCCGCGATGCCTCTCACGGCGATTTCGCCACCAATGCCGCCATGGTCAATGTCAAGGCAGCAGGCATGAAGCCCCGCGATCTGGCGGAAAGGATCATCGGCGCCCTGCCGGAAAACCCGCAGATAACAAAGGTGGAAATCGCCGGGCCGGGCTTCATCAATTTCTATCTGACCCCCGACGCCTATCACGCCGTGGTGCCACGGATCATCCGCGAATCCCACGATTACGGGCGTTCCGATCTGGGCAAGGGAAAGAAGGTTCAGGTGGAGTTCGTCTCCGCCAATCCTACCGGCCCCCTGCACGTGGGTCACGGGCGTGGCGCGGCCTATGGCGCCGTGGTTGCCGACCTCCTGGCCGCCGTGGGCTTCGAAGTGCACCGGGAATACTATGTAAACGATGCCGGGCGGCAGATGAACATTCTCGCCACTTCCGTCTGGCTGCGTTACCTGGAACTGGCGGGAGAAGAACTGGCTTTCCCCAGCAACGGCTACAAGGGGGATTACGTCTGGGACATCGCCGCCACCCTGCACCGCGAACATGCCGACGACTACCGCTTCGATACCGACGAAGTCTTCAAAGACATTCCTGCCGATGAACCCGAAGGCGGCAACAAGGAAACGCACATCGACGCCCTCATCGAGCGCTGCAGGCACTTGCTGGGCGACATCCGCTACCGCTATGTCTTCGAGCTGGCCCTGAACACCATTCTGGACGACATCCGCGATGACCTGGAGAAATTTGGCGTCACCTACGAAGAATGGTTCTCCGAGCGCAGCCTGGTGGAGTCCGGCGCGGTGAACAAGGCCGTCGAGCGCCTGCGACATGCCGGCCATCTCTACGAGGAAAAAGGCGCCCTGTGGTTCCGTTCCACGGATTTCGGCGATGAAAAGGACAGGGTGGTGGTACGCGACAACGGCCAGACCACTTACTTCGCCTCGGATATCGCCTATCACATGGACAAGCTCGAAAGGGGCTTCGACCGGGTCATCGACGTCTGGGGCGCGGACCACCACGGCTACGTGCCCCGGGTGAAGGCCGCCCTGACGGCACTGGGTGATGATGCCGACAAGCTGGACGTGCTGCTGGTGCAGTTCGCCATCCTCTACCGCAACGGCGAGAAGCTGGCCATGTCCACCCGCTCCGGCGAGTTCGTCACCCTGCGCCAGCTGCGCAAGGAAGTGGGCCGGGACGCGGCGCGCTTCTTCTATGTCATGCGCAAGTGCGAGCAGCACCTGGATTTCGACCTGGATCTGGCCAAGTCCCAGTCCAGCGACAACCCCGTCTACTACGTGCAGTATGCCCATGCCCGCATCTTTGCCGTGCTGCGCCAGGCATCGGAAAAACACTTCTCCATCGAACCCACGGCAGGCGATACCAACCTCGAACTCCTGGTTGCGGACCACGAGCTGGCACTGATGAAAAGCCTGTCCCGATACCCGGAAGTTGTGGAAGCGGCGGCACTGAACGAAGAACCTCACCAGCTCACTCACTACCTGCGCGATCTGGCCAACGACTTCCACACCTATTACAACGCCCACCAGTTTCTGGTGGACGACGACGCGCTGCGGGATGCACGCATCAAGCTCATCCTGGCAACCCGTGAGGTGCTGCGCAACGGACTGAATCTGATTGGCGTATCCGCGCCGGAGACAATGTAAATCATGGCCAGAAGGGACTACAAGAGCCGCGCGGCGCGGAGCAGGGGAAAGAAGCCGGTTCCGGTTTGGATATGGCTGCTCACGGGATTCATCCTCGGTGCAACCTCAGTGGGCTTTGTCTGCCTGAAATACGGCTCAACCCCGGCACGGGACAACTGGATTGGCGCCAGACCGCCAGCCGCCACGGGCATCAGCCACGAACCCCAGCGGGTGTCTCCCGAACCTGCCAGGGTGGCCAAGCCAAAATTCGATTTCTACAACCTGCTGCCTGACCAGGAGGTGCTGGTGCCGGACGAGGAGATCGAACGGCAGGTGAGGAAAGCACCGCCACCCAGGCCGCAGGAGCCTCAGCAGGCCACACCGCCCAAAAGCGCGGGCGGCGGCAAACGCTATATCGTTCAGGTCAGCTCTTTCCGCAGCAGCAAGGACGCCAACACGCTCAAGGCCAAGCTGGGACTCCTGGGCCTGCGCGCCAGGGTCAACAAGGCCAATATAAAAGGCAGCACCTGGTATCGCGTTCAGCTGGGACCATACAGCAACGCCGCCGCCATGCAGGACGTGCGCAAACAGCTGGCC
>DRLF01000351.1 GCA_011051425.1 Thiolapillus brandeum
ACTCACGGGCACTCTTCTGTCCCCCCGGATAAGCCGATTCCATGATGTCTGCGATTTTCTTCTGGATGGTTTTTGGCGTGATGCCATGCTCTTCATTGAACGCAACCTGCTTTGCCCGGCGGCGTTCGGTCTCTTCGATAGCCTGTTTCATGGATCCGGTCATCCGGTCGGCATACAGGATCGCCTTGCCCCGAACATTGCGCGCCGCACGGCCTATGGTCTGAATCAGCGACCCCACGGAACGCAGGAAGCCTTCCTTATCCGCGTCCAGTATGGCGACCAGAGACACTTCGGGCATATCCAGCCCCTCGCGCAGAAGATTGATGCCCACCAGCACATCAAATTCTCCCAGGCGCAGGTCGCGGATGATCTCCACCCGCTCCACGGTGTCGATGTCCGAGTGCAGGTAGCGCACCCGCACATCATGCTCCATGAGGTAATCCGTGAGATCCTCAGCCATCTTCTTGGTCAGGGTGGTGACCAGCACCCGTTCCTGCACCGCCACGCGTAAATTGATTTCCGAAAGCAGATCATCCACCTGGGTGGTAGCGGGACGCACCTCGACTTCCGGATCCACCAGTCCCGTGGGGCGCACCACCTGCTCCACCACGTCACCGGAATGGCTAATCTCATATTCGCGGGGCGTGGCGGAGACATAGATCGCCTGGGGACAGCGGCTTTCAAACTCGTCGAATCGCAGGGGCCGGTTGTCCAGGGCGGAAGGCAGACGGAAACCGTATTCCACCAGGGTTTCCTTGCGCGAACGGTCTCCCTTGTACATGGCGCCCAGCTGGGGAATGGTGACGTGGGATTCGTCCACTACCAGCAGGGAGTCCGGCGGCAGGTAGTCGAACAGGGTGGGCGGCGGCTGGCCCGATTCACGGCCGCTGAGGTAGCGGGAATAGTTCTCGATACCCGAGCAGTAACCCAGCTCCAGCATCATCTCCAGATCAAAACGCGTGCGCTGCTCCAGGCGCTGGGCTTCCAGCAGCTTGTTCGTGTCACGCAGCTGGTCCAGGCGTTCTTTCAGCTCGACCTTGATCTGCTCCACCGCATCGAGAATAGTCTCCCGGGGCGTGACATAGTGGGTCTTGGGATACACGGTGTAACGCGGCACCCGGCGCTGCACTTCCCCTGTCAGCGGGTCGAAAAGCGCAATGGACTCGATCTCGTCATCGAAAAGTTCGATGCGCACTGCTTCGTCCTCGGTTTCTGCCGGGTGAATGTCGATGACATCGCCCCGCACCCGGTAGGTGCCGCGATGCAGTTCAACTTCGTTGCGGGTGTACTGCAATTCGGTCAGGCGCCGCAGGATGGCGCGGTGATCCACCGGCTCACCACGCACCAGGTGCAGGAGCATGGACATGTACTGGCGTGGATCGCCCAGGCCGTAGATGGCGGATACCGTGGCCACGATGATGGTGTCACGCCGTTCCAGCACCGCCTTGGTGGCCGACAGGCGCATCTGCTCGACATGCTCGTTGATGGAGGCGTCTTTCTCGATGAAGGTATCCGAGGCGGGCACATAGGCCTCGGGCTGATAGTAGTCGTAATAGGAGACGAAATATTCCACGGCATTGTGGGGAAAAAACTCCCGGAACTCGCCATAGAGCTGCGCCGCCAGGGTCTTGTTGGGCGCCAGCACGATGGCCGGGCGCTGCAGTTCCTGTATCACGTTGGCGATACTGAAGGTCTTGCCCGAGCCGGTCACACCCAGCAGGGTCATGCCCGCCTCACCGTTGCGCACACCTTCCGTCAGCCGGGCGATGGCCTCAGGCTGGTCGCCTCCGGGCGAAAAATCGGAAACAAGCTGAAATTCTTTCGTCATGGGGATTCTTACTGTGGCGATGTTGGGCTATGATAACAACCATAAAGGAATCCCGAGCAATTAACCTGAAGCCGATCAGATATGAACATCAAACTTTCCAGTCGCGTACAGGCAGTCAAGCCCTCTCCTACCCTGGCAATCACAGCCCGGGCAGCCGCATTGCGTGCTGCCGGTGAAGATGTCATCGGTCTCGGCGCCGGAGAGCCGGATTTCGATACGCCGGAGCATATCAAGAATGCCGCCAAGAAGGCCATGGACGAGGGCAAGACCAAATACACGCCGGTGGACGGTACTGCCTCACTGAAACAGGCCGTGATCGACAAGTTCCGGCGTGACAACGGGTTCGAATACACGCCGGAGCAGATTCTTGTCTCCAGCGGCGGGAAACAGAGTTTCTTCAACATGGCCCAGGCCCTGCTGGATCCGGGCGACGAGGTGATCATTCCCGCGCCTTACTGGGTATCCTATCCCGACATGGTGATCCTGGCCGGCGCCGCCCCCGTACTGGTGCATGCCGGTGCAGACCAGCAGTTCAAGATCACGCCCGCGCAGCTGGAAGCCGCCATCACCGACAATACCCGGCTGTTCGTCATCAACAGTCCTTCCAACCCCACGGGCATGGCCTACACACGGGAAGAACTGGAAGCCCTGGGCGAAGTCCTGCGTGATCATCCGCGGGTCACCATCGCCACGGACGACATGTACGAACACATCCGCTGGACAGGCATGCCTTTCGTCAACATCCTCAATGCCTGTCCGGACCTGTACGACCGCATACTGGTGCTGAACGGCGTCTCCAAGGCCTATTCCATGACCGGCTGGCGCATCGGCTATGCCGGCGGGCCGGCGGACATCATCAGGGCGATGAAAAAGATCCAGTCCCAGAGCACCTCCAACCCCTGCTCCATTTCCCAGTATGCGGCGGAAGAGGCACTGAACGGCCCCCAGGACTGCATCGGCGAAATGCTCACCCAGTTCAAGAAGCGCCATGACTACGTGGTCGAGCGGGTCAATGCCATCGACGGCATGGAAGCCCTGCCCACGGACGGCACCTTCTACGTATTCCCTTCCGTACAGGGAT
>DRLF01000352.1 GCA_011051425.1 Thiolapillus brandeum
GACTGAGGTCCTGGCTGAACTGGAGGACCCTGATGTCTGGAACGATCCTGATCGCGCCCAGGCGCTCGGCCGGGAACGCGCGGACCTGGAAGCCGTGGTTGAGAACATGGACGAGATAGCCGCGGGTCTGGATGATGCGGCTGATCTGCTGGAAATGTCCGTGGAAGAGGGCGACGAGGATTCCGTCGCCAGCATTTCTGCAGATGCCGATGCCTTCGAGAAGCGTGTGGAAGAACTGGAGTTCCGGCGTATGTTTTCGGGCGAGATGGACGCCAACAACGCCTTTGTGGAAATTCAGGCGGGTTCCGGTGGCACCGAAGCCCAGGACTGGGCGGAGATGCTGCTGCGCATGTACCTGCGCTGGGGAGAGGCTCACGGTTTCAAGACCGAGCTCATGGAAGTCTCTCCCGGCGAAGTAGCGGGTATCAAGTCAGCGTCCATCCGTTTTGAAGGTCCGTATGCCTTTGGCTGGCTGCGCACCGAAACCGGTGTGCACCGGCTGGTGCGAAAGTCACCCTATGATTCCGGCGGCCGCCGTCATACGTCCTTTGCGGCTGTTTTCGTGTCACCGGAAATCGACGACAGTGTGGAGATAGATCTGAACCCGGCGGATATCCGCGTGGACGTGTACCGTGCTTCCGGCGCCGGTGGTCAGCACGTCAACAAGACCGAATCTGCCGTGCGCCTGACTCACCTGCCGACCAACACCGTCGTGCAGTGCCAGAGCGGACGTTCCCAGCACAAGAACAAGGACCAGGCCATGAAACAGCTCAAGGCCAAGCTCTATGAACTGGAGATGGCCAAGCGTATGGAAAACCAGCAGGAACTGGAGGACGCCAAGTCCGATATCGGCTGGGGCAGCCAGATAAGATCCTATGTGCTGGACCAGTCCCGCATCAAGGATTTGCGCACCGGTGTGGAAACCGGCAATACCCAGGCGGTTCTCGATGGTGGCCTGGATATGTTTATCGAGGCCAGTCTCAAAAGCGGTCTCTGATGCCAGGCGTCTTTGATCTGTTATAGCTGTTCGTAGGTTGGGCTTCAGCCCAACTAGAAGTCCGTCGGACTGAAGTCCGACCTACAACCGGTATTTGAAAAAAATGAACGACAACACCCAGGATGAAAACAAGCTCATTGCCCAGCGTCGCGAGAAGCTGCAGAGCAGGCGCGAACAGGGCGTGGCCTTTCCCAATGACTTTCGCCGCGAGGACCTTGCTGAGGATCTGAGCCGGGAACTGGGCGACAAGAGCAAGGAAGAACTGAAGGAGCTCGATCGTCAGGCAAAGGTGGCGGGGCGCATCATGGCCAAGCGGGGCCCTTTCCTGGTCATTCAGGACATGAGTGGCCAGATCCAGTTCTACGTGGACCGAAAAGGTCTGCCGGCTGATTTGCTGGAAGAGATAAAAACATGGGATATCGGCGATATCGTGGGTGCTGAAGGCCCGGTGCACAAGTCGGGCAAGGGCGATCTGTATGTCAACATGAAGCAGGCGAAACTGCTCACGAAATCTCTGCGTCCCCTGCCGGAGAAATGGCATGGCCTGCAGGATACCGAACTGCGTTACCGGCAGCGCTATCTCGATCTGATCATGAATCCCGAATCGCGCAAAATATTCATACTGCGCTCGCGGATGATCGACTATATCCGCCGGTTCCTGGTCGAGCGGGGGTTTCTGGAAGTGGAGACACCCATGATGCAGGTGATTCCCGGTGGCGCCACGGCGCGTCCTTTCGTTACCCATCACAATGCACTGGATCTGCCGCTTTACCTGCGCATCGCGCCAGAGCTGTATCTCAAGCGCTTGGTGGTGGGCGGTTTTGAAAAGGTGTTCGAGATCAATCGAAATTTCCGCAATGAGGGTCTGTCCACGCGTCACAATCCTGAATTCACCATGCTGGAATTCTACGAAGCCTATGCGGACTATCATCACCTGATGGATCTCACCGAAGCTATGCTGCGTGGGATTGCAAAAGACCTGCTTGGCAGCACGGTGATCGAGTCTCAGGGTGATACCTATGATTTTGGCAAGCCCTTTACCCGTATGACGGTGAAGGAATCCATACTGCATTTCAATCCCGATATTCCCGCAGCGGATCTGGATGAAAGGGAGAAGGCAGTGATCCATGCTGAAAGGCTGGGCGTAGATGTCAAACCGGGCTATGGCCTGGGCAAGATCCAGATCGAGATCTTCGAAAAGACAGTGGAGCACAACCTCAAGGATCCGACCTTCATTACCGCTTATCCCACGGAAGTGTCCCCCCTGGCGCGTCGCAACGACGAAGATCCCTTCGTCACCGACCGCTTCGAATTCTTTGTCGGTGGCAGAGAAATCGCCAACGGTTTTTCCGAGCTCAACGATCCGGAAGACCAGGCCGAGCGTTTCCGCAAGCAGGTGGAGGAGAAAGATGCCGGTGATGATGAGGCCATGCACTTCGACGAAGACTACGTGCGCGCCCTGGAACACGGTCTGCCACCAACCGCAGGAGAGGGCATCGGCATCGACCGCCTGGTGATGCTTTTCGCCGATGTGCCTTCCATCAGGGATGTGCTGCTGTTCCCTCATATGCGTCCCCAGGGATAAACCATGGCTACATGGACAGGAACAGGCAGGTATCTTCCATTACTGGGATGTCTGCTTTTCCTGTCGGGC
>DRLF01000353.1 GCA_011051425.1 Thiolapillus brandeum
AGTATGTCATTGGTCCTCATAAGCTCCCTGGTAAGTGCCCAACCGTGTGCCTGAATCCAAATACAGTCTTACGATTATCCAGAGGTGCCCAACAAACCCAGCCAGCGGTCTGTGGCCCCATGGGTAAAATCCAGTATCCCCTGGGGAAACAGACCGTTGAGCAGGATGAACAGGGCAAAGAGGCCGATGATAAACAGTTCTCTCGGACGCAGATCAATGGCTTCGCGAACGACCTTGCTTTCCACGGGACCAAAAAAGGCCTGTCGGTAGAGCCTGAGAAAATAGCCGGCGCCTATCACCACCCCGGCGAGGGCCGCCAGACCGGCGCCGGTATGGCTTTCCAGCGCACTCATGAGCATGAGGAATTCAGCGGGAAAGCCGTTGGTGCCGGGTACACCCATGGATGCCAGCCCAAACAGAAGGAAGAGTCCCGCCAGCCGCGGCATGCTGGCTGCAGCGCCGCCCAAGCTGATGATATCGGTGGAACCGGTACGCTGGTACAGGAAGCCGATGAGCAGAAACAGGCCACCCGCTACCACGGTGAAATTCAGCAGCTGAAACAGGGCGCCCTGAATACCCGCCTGATTGAAAGAAGCGATGGCGAGCAACACCAGGCCCACATGGCTGATACTGGAGCAGGCGAGCATCTGCCGGAGATTGGTTTGCGCCAGGGCCAGCAGCGCGCCGTACAGAATGCCTGTCACGCCAAGCCCGGCGAGCAACCAGTGGAATTCCTGGGCAAGATTCGGCGCCAGGGGAACCGCGAAACGGATGATACCGTAGGCGCCCAGCTTCAGTCCGGTCATCAGTGCGGCGACGGCAACCGGGCCTTCTATGGAGACGACCGGCAGCCAGGTATGGAAAGGCACCGCCGGTGTCTTGACCAGAAATCCCAGCAGCAAAAGGAAGAATACCAGGGTCTCCAGGTGATGGGGCAGTTTGAGGGCCAGCAGGCCAGGATAATCGAAGGCGAGCCCTGCGGGAACCGCCGCGCCGAGACTGTCCGCGTGCGCGAAGCCCAGCAACAGGAAGCCGAACAGCAGGGGCACGCCACCCGCGAGCATCATCAGCGTGTATTTGACGGCTGCATAACGCCGGTTCGGTCCCAGCCCCCACAGAGAAATGAGAAAATACAGTGGCGCCAGGCTCAGCTCCCAGAACAGGAAGAACAGTATCAGATCCATGGAGACAAAGATCCCCAGGGTCAGCCCCTGCAGAAGCATCAGCAGGGAAAAATACAGCCGCGGCAGGGTTCGAACACTGTTCCAGGATGCCAGTATGACACACGTGAACAACAGGATCGTAAAAGGCAGGAACAGGATGGAAATGCCATCCACACCCACCAGATATTTTACGTTCAGGCTGGGAATCCATGATGCCTGTTCCACGAACTGGAACTCGCCGGATGCCGCATCGAAACCGAGCAGCAAGCAGATGACCAGCAGCCCGGCCAGCACAGATCCTGCCAGTGCTATCCAGCGTGCCTTGCTAGCATCTCTTACCATCCCGATCAGCAATGCGGTTGCCGGCATGCTGAGCAACAGCAGGCTGAGCACGGGAAAGCCGGTAAATGCTGTCATGTGGCTGCTCCTTTATTCATGGCCGCCAAAAAGGGCACTGAGCGGTTGCAGTGAGGCATCGACGAGCCGCATCCAGGGTTGCGAATAAAAGCCCGTCATGAGCAGTACGACCACCAGCGACAGCGCCAGCAGCCGTTCGGTCATGGTCGCGGGCCGGACTTCACTCGCCGGATCCCGGTCCCTGGCGGACGAAAGAAAGGCTTTCTGGAAAGCAAACAGCAGGAAACCCGCAGCAATGACGTTGCCCAGTGAGGCCGCGATGCTCGGCAGGGCGCCAAAACGCATGATGGCCGCCTCCAGCACAAGGTGTGCCGCATCGAAGCCCGGCGTGCCGGGCATGCCCACGATGGACAGACCCGCCACCAGGAAAGTGATGCCGACGAGGGGCAGGCGATCGAACAATCCCCCCAGGCGGTCCAGCAGCAGGGTGCCTGCATGACGGTTCACCATCCCGGTCATGAACAGCAGGCCGGCGCCCGCAATGCCGTAGTTCACCGCCAGCAACAGGCTGCCCTGGAAAGCGGCGTGTTCCAGGCTGAACAGGCCGATGATCATGATGCCGCTGTGACTGATCACGGCAAAAGCCAGCAGGCGGCGCAGGTTTCTCTGCAGCAGGGCCAGCAGGGCGGCATAGAAGATACCCGCTGTCGCAAAAGCCATCACGTACACCTGCCATTGCACGACGGCATCCGGCAACAGGGGAAACACGAAACGCACCAGGCCGTAGATGCCCACTTTGATGCCGATGAGCATCACGCCCGCCACAGCCACCGTGCCGTGCTCCGCCACCAGTGGCAGCCAGCCGTGCAGGGGAAACAGGGGGATGCGAATGGCCAGCCCGTAGAACAGCAGGAAAAAGACTGTCGAGCGAACCTCTGCCGGCAGTTTCAGGCGGGCCAGGTCGAACAGGTCGAACTGCCAGCCCCCGAGGCTGTGCGCATGATTCCAGCCCAGCATGACGATGCCCAGGCACAGGAGCAACAGACCGACAGCCATGAACTGGAAATAACGGGACAGGGCGAGATCCGTCTGGGGAGAAGTGGAACGCTGCCTGAGCAGATAACCCACCAGTGTCAGCTGTACCACGGAGGCCAACAGGAACCACAGCAGGTTCAGGGTGGTGAACTGCACCATCAGTGCGGACTGGACGGCCAGGACAGCGGCTAGTTCC
>DRLF01000354.1 GCA_011051425.1 Thiolapillus brandeum
CCGGCAACGGGAACCGAACTGCTGCTGTTGACCAAATACCGCCCTGGTATGGTTATCGATGGCTGGCTGATGAGCGAAAAGCTCGATGGTGTGCGCGCCTACTGGGACGGCAGCCGTCTCCTGTCCCGTCAGGGCAATCCCTTTGCTGTACCGGACTGGTTCACCCAGGACCTGCCGCCGTTCGAGCTGGACGGGGAACTCTGGATTGCCAGAGGACAGTTTGAACAAACCCTCTCCATCGTTTCCAGAAATTATCCTGATCCCGCATGGCGCCGTATTACCTACCGTGTTTTTGAAGTGCCACATGCCAGTGGCGGATTGCTGACACGCCTGCAAAAGCTGGAGGCGTATCTGAAAGAACATCCTCTGGAGCATGTGAGCGTCATCCCGCAGTCGGTCTGTCGTGATACCGCGCATCTCATGGAGAAACTCGATGCGGTAGTAGCTGCCGGAGGGGAGGGCTTGGTATTGAGGGAGCCCGGCATTCCATATGAAACCGGTCGCAGCCGCCACGCGCTGAAGGTAAAGCGTTATGACGACATGGAAGGGCGTGTGCTGGGGTATCGTCCGGGAAAGGGAAAATTCGAGGGTATGGTCGGTGCCTTGCAGGTGGAGATTGAAGGCGGGAAGCGTTTCTACATTGGAACGGGCTTGAGCGACCAAGACAGAAGAGACCCACCTGCGATAGGCAGCCTGATCACTTTCAGATACCACGGTTTGTCCAGTGCAGGTATTCCTCGGTTCGCCTCGTTCATGCGGGTGAGGGAGCAGCCATCCCCAGTGCCGCCTTCCAGTCAATAAAAAAGCCCCTGATTCATTGGAAATCAGGGGCTTGATATATGGTGCCGAGGAGAGGACTTGAACCTCCACGGGGTTGCCCCCACTAGCACCTGAAGCTAGCGTGTCTACCAATTTCACCACCTCGGCAAGAATTCAGGCAATGCCTTCGTTCTTGAGGCGCGCACTGTACAAGCTGTTGCGCCGGCTGTCAACCTCCGTCTGCACCTGTGCAGACGGAAACAAAGATGCTCCTAATCTTCCTTGGCTTGACGGCCGGCGTGATAAACGGTGTACACATAGACCGGAATATCCAGGTCACCCAGATGTTTCTTGATCAGTGGTTCCACTTCGTTCCAATCCAGTCCGCCAACACCTGTCGCCAGGCGGGGCAGGGCAATGGAAGTGAATTTTTCCTTGGTCGCCATCTTGTGCAGAGCCTTCAGGGCATGATTGACATGCTGCACGGTAGCATGTGATGGCTTGCTGCCATGACCGTATCCACCGTCCTGAGTAATCAGGTTCACAATACGCAGGCCGTCAGGTCCACCCCACATCCAGGCTTCACCGGGTTTTGGGTGATGCTGATGACACCAGTGATGGAAATCCTTGTGCATGGCAGGATATTTCTCGTGCAGTGATTTTGCCAGTCCCCGGTTCATCGGATCCATGGCGGCGATGCCATGGGCAATCACCTGGGCCCTGGTCAGCAGGATGTCACCTTCCACTTGTTTGATCATATCGTTGCTACTCCGTCGGATTGTATTGTTGTATAGCGCCATTATAACAAGCCTGTGTGCAGACACGCGGTTTTTACGGTGGCCCTGAATCCTGGAAATACACCCCATGACTGTCTGTCGCGGGGGAGAATCCGCCTGCTATCCGCCAATGCCGCAAGTACCTGGTTTGATCGAAAACTTCCTGGTGCAGCCGGTTAGTATTGATCTATTTCAGAGCGTATAATGTCAGACTGATAAGTTACGTAACATTGAAGGTAAACAGGCCTGTGGCCAAGTCGAGAAAGAAGAACAAATCACACAAACGTGATCCCTATCGCGCACGGGAAGAGCGCAAATACGAAAACCCCATTCCAAGTCGGGAGCACATACTCGAAACCATGGAAGCTCACGGGGTTCCTGTCAAATCTGAAGATCTCGCTCCTCTTCTGGGGCTGAAAGATCCAAAACAGATCGAGGCGCTGTCATACCGCGTCAAGGCCATGCTTCGGGATGGCCAGATCGTGCGCAATCGCCGTGGTGGCCTGTGCGTGGTGAACAAGAAGGATCTGATCGCCGGCCGGGTTATCGCCCATCCCGACGGTTTCGGCTTTCTGCGTCCTGATGAGGGCGGTGAGGATCTGTTCATGTCACCACGGGAAATGCGGCCCCTGTGGCATGATGATCGCGTGGTTGTGCAGGTTACCGGCATGGACAGGCGCGGTCGCCGTGAAGGTTCCGTGGTCGAGATTCTTGAGCGCGCCCACTCGCAGGTGGTGGGGCGTGTTCATGTGGAAGCCGGTGTCGGTTTCCTGGTGCCGGACAACAAGCGCATGACGCACCGCGTCATCATACCGGACGAGCATTTCAACGGTGTGGAAGAGGGCCAGATGGTGGTGGTCGAGATTCTCGAGCAGCCCACCAAGTGGCGACAGCCCATCGGACGGGTAGCCGAGATCATCGGTGACCACATGGCACCGGGCATGGAAACGGATGTCGCCATCCGCGCCCATGATATTCCTGTCGTCTGGCCTGAAGAAGTGGAACAGGAAATTGCCAGTCTGAAGGAAGAAGTGCCTGAATCGGCAAAGGAAGGACGTGTCGATCTGCGTGAGCTGCCACTGGTGACCATCGACGGTGCAGACGCGCGTGATTTTGACGATGCGGTGTACTGTCAGCGGACCCCCAAGGGTTGGAAGCTGCTGGTATGTATCGCGGATGTTTCCTCTTATGTGCCGGTCGGATCAGCGCTCGACAAGGAGGCTTACAGGCGCGGCAACTCCACGTATTTTCCCGACCGGGTCATTCCCATGCTGCCCGAGGTGCTGTCCAACGGCCTGTGCTCGCTGAATCCGAAAGTGGACCGTCTGTGCATGGCGGCCGAGCTCTATATCAGCCGGGAAGGCAAGATTCTGCGTTCGCGTTTCCTGCAGGCGGTGATGCGGTCCCACGCGCGCCTGACCTATAACCAGGTGGCCGCCATGCTGTTCGATGGCGACGAAAAACTGCGCAAGAAGCACGCGAAGCTTCTGCCTCATCTGGAAGAACTGAACAGCCTTTATCATGCACTGCATGAAGCCAGGAAAGAGCGCGGTGCCATCGATTTCGATACGGTGGAAACGCGTTTCGTGTTCGATGACAATGGCCGCCTCAGCGGCATCGTACCCACGGTGCGCAATGATGCTCACCGCATCATCGAGGAATGCATGCTGGTGGCGAACGTGGCGTCTGCAAGGCTGCTGCTGCGCAAGAAGATTCCTGCACTGTACCGTGTTCATGAGCCGCCGAGTGAAGACAAGCTCAACGACCTGCATCAGTTCCTGGCACAGCTGGGGCTGAAGCTCAACGGTGGTGACAAGCCCACGGCCAAGGATTATGCGGAACTGATTGAGCAGGTCAAGGGCCGCCCGGACGCCAACATGATTCAGACCGTGTTGCTGCGCTCCATGATGCAGGCCATTTATTCCTCCGAGAATATCGGTCATTTTGGACTGGCATTTCCGGCTTACACCCATTTCACCTCGCCGATACGGCGCTACCCTGATCTGCTGGTGCATCGTGCCATACGGCATCTGCTGGTGGACGGTCGGGCGGATACCTTTGAGTATTCATTCCCGCAGATGGCCACCATGGGTGAGCATTGCTCCATGACCGAACGGCGCTCCGACGAGGCGACCCGGGATTCTGCCGATGCGCTCAAGTGCGAATTCATGCTGGACAAGGTCGGGCAGGAATTCGAAGGGCTGATCGTGAGCGTCAACAGCTTCGGTGTGTTCGTGGAGCTGAAGGACGTGTACATCACCGGTCTGGTGCATATCACTTCCCTGGATCACGACTTTTTCCACTTCGACCCCATCGCGCACAAGCTGGTGGGGGAGCGCAGCGGCAAGACTTACCGGCTCGGTGACACCATCCGGGTCGTGGTGGCTGCCGTCAACATGGATGACCGCAAGATCGATCTGGCGCTGGCCAATCGGGCAGAGAAGCCGGCAGACGATAAAAAACGGAGCAAGAAGCGCCGCCCCCGGCGGCGTAAACGGAAATGAGCAAAGGCGCCCGTTATATTGCGGGTATCCACAGCGTTCGAACCGCACTGAAACACGGGGCGGACAGGCTGCAGGCCATCTGGTATGACGCCCGGCGCAATGACAGGCGACTGGGACAGCTGCTGTCGGAAGCGCGCAAATCGGGTGTGTCCCTGCAGGCGACCGACAGGTCCGAACTGGACAGGCTGGCTGGCAGCACCCGGCATCAGGGGGTTGTGGCCCGGGCGGATATGCCTGCTGCGCTGGGGGAGGATGCCCTCGATATGCTGCTTCAGGAGCTGCAGGAGCCGGCATTTCTGCTGGTTCTCGACGGTGTGCAGGATCCGCACAACCTGGGAGCCTGTCTGCGTACCGCGGATGCAGCCGGCGTGCATGCCGTGATCGCCCCAAAGGACAGGGCAGTCGGCCTGACACCCGTAGCCTGCAAGGTTGCCAGTGGAGCAGCGGAAACTGTGCCTTTCATTCAGGTAACCAATCTGTCCCGTACCATGCGCCAGTTGCGTGAGGCCTGTGGCTTGTGGGTCGTGGGAATGGCGGGCGAGGCCGAGCAATCCCTTTACCAGGCAGATCTGAGCGGAGGGCTGGTCATGGTAATGGGCGGTGAAGAAAAAGGGATGCGGCGCCTGGTCAGGGAGCAATGCGATCTTCTGCTGTCCGTCCCCATGCGCGGGACCGTTGAAAGCCTGAATGTATCTGTCGCCACGGCGGTAGGGTTGTTCGAGGCGGTTCGCCAGCGCGGCTGACGCCCTTTCTCGGAAGCGTCTGAATAAAGTATGATGCAGAGG
>DRLF01000355.1 GCA_011051425.1 Thiolapillus brandeum
AATCATGGAGACCCTGATTTTCTTTTTTTACATGGGAGCAGCCTGCAAGTTGCTAAACAGGCCCGATTCCCGAAACGGGCTTGCTCTGTTTGTATGCTCCTGACCCGTAAGGGCTGGTCAGGGGGAAGCAGTGGGGTAGCTTTCGGTTGGATCTCGCTTACATAAGATCTGCTTTCCCGCTGCGCCCTCTAGGCCTGCTTTATGGTGCGATATCAACCAGATAGCCCGATATGGCATATTTTACGCTGTAGTTGCTGCTGCCAGTGCTGCTGCCACCATAAGCATTGAATGTTATCGAAGCCGGCCCGTCAACATAGAGACGGCCAGAAAAATTGAATCCAATAAAATCTCTGTCACTAAAATCAGGAGACTGCACCGTCCATGGAAAGCTGTACATAACGCTGTACGCGCCGGAGCTGTCATGCCCGTCAACATAAAAATAGGCGGTACCCAGCATATAGTTGTCTGCGGTGCCTGCTCCCGTTACTGTTTCTATCACTAGGCGTTTTCCTGCAGGAATTGCACGCTCCACTGTACAGCGGCCAATGCTGCTTGCCGTGGATTTGTTTACTGAGCAGCCGGACCGGTAGATATTGCGTGGTGATCCGTACAGGCCTTCGAACGCGGTAGACTGAACGCTGCCGTCGGGAAAAGTAATGCCTGATGTATCAACCGACATATCTGCGTTTGCGACTACCAGGCTGGCGACGGCTGTAATGCCAAAAATAGAATAGAAAGCTGTTTTTCTGATCATGATAAACCTCAGTACTGTCAGAGGATGTTGCTCAATTTTCTGTCCTTGGCTGATAAAGCAACACCGGTGGTTTTAATCTCCCTCTTTAAAGAATCTTGATCTTTCACATATATAATATAGTCTTTATCGCATGATATTTTTAGGGTTATCTGGTTTTGTTTGATGTCGTGAATAGGTCTTACGGGTGATTGGTCTATTGAGGAATCATGGAAAAAGCCGGTTTATACTGTTCAATAGCGTTGCGCAGAAAGCTGATAGCGGCCCAAGAGCAATAGTGGATAACATTCCCAGATGCGCAGCTATTGGAGTACATCTGACGGTGAATAAGACATGAAAGCCGTATTTCTTGACTATGCATCCATCGATGCCGGCGATCTGGACCGTTCTGCACTGGCAGCGGCAGCAACACACTGGGAATGGCACGATGCCACGGATGCCAGAGATATTCTTTCCCGCATCCGGGGGGCGGACATCGTGGTTTCTAACAAGGTGCCCCTCGACCGGGAAATCCTGCAGCAGGCGCCGGACCTCAAGCTGATCTGCATTGCCGCCACGGGTACGGACAAGATCGATCTCCGCGCTGCATCTGAACTGGGCATACAGGTATCCAATGTGGTGGGTTATGCCACCCCGGCGGTGGTGCAGCATGTGTTTGCGTCGCTGCTGGCGCTGACCACCAGTCTCATTCCCTACTACGGGGAAGTGCGCAGCGGCGCTTGGCAGGCCCAGGGAAATTTCTGCCTGCTCAATCATCCTATCAGCGAACTGTCGGGAAAGACCCTGGGTATCCTGGGCTTCGGTGAACTGGGACAGGCTGTGGCGAAGGTCGCCGAATGTTTCGGCATGAAGGTGCTGATTGCCAATCGGCCAGGAAGTGAGCGAGCACTACCGGACAGGCTCTCCTTGCAGGAGCTTCTGCCCAGGGTGGATGTCCTCAGTCTGCATATCCCCCTGGCAGACAATACCCGCGGCCTTATCGGCGCTGAAGAACTGGCGCTGATGAAAACCGGGGCATTTTTAATCAACACGTCCAGAGGGGGTATCGTGGATGAGGTGGCCCTGGCCGGCAGCCTGCGATCCGGTCATCTTGGTGGCGCCGCGATGGATGTGCTCAGCCAGGAACCGCCTCCCGACGACAATCCCCTGCTGGCAACAGATATTCCCAATCTCATCCTAACGCCCCATACTGCCTGGGCGAGCGTGGAAGCGCGGCAGCGGCTGCTGGAAGAGATCGCTGCCAACATCCAGGCGTTCAGGAAGGGCCTGGCCCGGAACTGTGTCAATTGTGAGGAATCATCATGAAACAGCTTGCTGTCTTGTTGCTGATATTCTGCCTGGGGTCTGCCAGTGCCGACTATCCCATCGAAATCATTCCCCTGAAGCATCAGACTGTGGAACAGATGCTGCCCATGCTCAGGCCTTTCGTCAGCGATGGCGGTACGGTGACGGGCATGAACGGCCAACTGATCATCAAGGCCTCGCCGGAGAACATGAAACAGCTGCGCCGCATCGTGGACAAGTTCGACCGTACACCGCGGCAGCTGCGTATTGCCGTGCAACAGGGGGATACCGGGAGTTCATTCAAGCGCGGTGTCGGCGTGAACGGCACAGTGCCCATCGGTGACCACGGCTCTGTCAGTATCGGCAGGCCCGACGAGGATGGCCTGAACGTGCATATTCAGAACCGCAGCAGAACCTGGCGCACGGATGCCGACCGCTACGTGCGCGCCACCGAAGGTATGCCTGCTTTCATACAGACAGGTTATTCTGTTCCCGTGAACACGGGCTATACCGATGCCTGGGGTCGTTACCGCTGGGAGCGCAGCTATCACGATGTCACCAGCGGTTTCTATGTCACGCCCTGGGTGAATGGCGACCGGGTGACCCTGGAGATCAGCCCCTTCCGGGGGCAGCTGACCAACCGGCCCGGGACTTTCCGCGTCCAGCAGGTCAATACGCGGGTGACCGGAAAACTGGGGGAATGGATCAGCATCGGTGGTGCGGATGTCGAGGGGCAGGGTGGCCGGGAAGGTATCAGCGGTTATGGAACGACCATCAATTCCAGCCGCCAGCCAGTCAGCGTCAGGGTGGAGTTGCTGCCCTGAATCTTCGTGTATTTGCAGCGTCAACTTTATGACATTTCAAGCTGTCTGAAAACCTTGTGCGATGCTGTCTCATGAAACAGAAGTCCAGGGTGAAAAACAGCTTTACCGGGGCGCGTCTGCGTCCGGCTCTTGGTATGTGTGAAGTTCGGGGTGTACCCTCGGGCTGTATTTGTTCCCACAGCGCGGCTCTGGCCTCTGCATAGAGGATGTTCATGGTGGCCCGCATGCCTGTATGCAAGGTCCTATGGATAGCCCAAAACGGTAAACTGGCGTAGGATGTCTCTAAATTGAATTGGTACGGCAATTCAAAATCATA
>DRLF01000356.1 GCA_011051425.1 Thiolapillus brandeum
TTCATCAACCTGTCCCGCACCGAGGGCATCATTCCGGCCCTGGAAAGCGCTCACCCCATTGCCCATGCCTGCAAGCTGGCGAAAGAGATGTCGCCCGATCAGTCCATTCTGGTGAACCTTTCCGGCCGGGGTGACAAGGATGCAGATTTCGTCGCGGAAAAGCTGGATTTGTAACAAGACCTGCTTTCAGCGTAAGATCAGATGCACGTCAGGGATTGACGTGCATTTCAACCACTGCTCAGGGAGAGAGCCATGTCAAAAGCAAGCATCTGTTTTTTCTTCATTATTTCTTTTCTGCCCATCAGCAGCCAGGCGGCGCAGGTGTATCGCTGTGTGGCAACCGACGGCAGCGTCAGCTTTCAGCAGCAGGCCTGTGAGGGTGAGGGCACACGTATGGAAACCGGTGAAGCCCAGGCCGTCTGGGCATCCCTGCGCTCCGGGGAGCAGTCACTGTACGATCAGTATCGCAAGCGCGACAGGGACAGACTGAAACGCAAACGCCAGATTGCCCGAAACAGGCAGAAACCCAGGACGGCAGACGACCGAACCTGCTGGAAAAAGCGCCAGCAACTGGAATCCGTCAGCGCCAGACTGCGTCGTGGCTACAAGGCCTCGCAGGGCAATGAGCTGCGCCGCAGGCGCGACAGTTATGAAGACTATCTGCGTACTTTCTGCCCCTGAACGGCCGCCTGCAGATCAGCGGTTGCGGTCAGCGGATCGCCACAGCTGGAAGCTGGGATGGGACAGATAACCCTTGCTCAGCACATAGTTGAGCACATTGCGCAGACGGAAAAAATGTACCACCGAATCCACGCGAATGATCTCCTTGCCGTTTTCATCGAAGAAAATCAGGGTAGGGGCATAGAACACGCCCAGTGAATTCGCCCATTCCCGGGCGCTGAGCTTGCGCCCGTCCGGCGTAATCACCGGCTCGTTGCCACGCATGTTCAGCTGTACGCTGTCGAAGGCATCAAACAGCTCCTGAATGGCCGGCTGGCGCAGCAACTGGGTGTGCAGGATGTCGCAGGCATGACAGTTGCCCTGTTCGAAAAATACCGCCAGGGGGCGTTCACCGGGAAACTTACTGCGGTCCAGATGATAGGGCGGCGGCAGGAAAAAGTCCTCTTCCACCATGTCCTCTGCCTCGAACCTGAGGGTGCTGTCACCCCGGGCCAGGTAGACATTGAAGCGTTCCCGCTTGTAATGCTCTCCCGCCACATACTCCAGCGCCGCCCTGAACTGGTAGGGGGGATAGTAGCCCCGCAGGCGCAGGGCGATGTTGCCATCCTTGTCATAGAACACCAGCGAGGGCGTGAAATTGGTGCCCATCTTCAGCGCATAGTCCCGCTGGCTCATGGTGTTGCCGGCCGGGTCGGTGACCTCTTCCGGGCTCCAGATATCAATGCCGATGACATCGAAATTGTCCCTGGTGTATTTGACGATATCCGGCATCTTGAAATTGATTTCCATGAGCTGCCGGCAGTAGGGGCAGCGCTTCTGACCGAAATACACGATGATGCCGCGCTTGCCGTTGTCCACGGCTTCCTTGAGATCGTCTTTCAGATCCAGGAAGCTGTCCTTGAACCAGTCCGGATGCTGCACCATTTCCTTCAGGGGAACATCATCAAAAACCAGCGGATCTTCCCCGACATCGGCCATTGCCATGCCACCCGTCCAGACGAGCAGCAGCAACATGTGAATCAGGATGGCGGGGCGCAGACTCATAAATAGGATTTCCAGTCGATGGTGTCATCACCGAACACCAGAAAATACGGATTCAGCAGCGAATCCTTCTGATTATAGGCCAGACGCTGCAAATCGGTGTCCGTCACCTGCCCTCCCGCCGCTTCCACGACCGCCTGTGCGGCCGCCGTGTCCCATTCCGAGGTTGGCCCCAGACGGGGATAGATATCCGCCTTGCCTTCTGCCACCAGGCACAGTTTCAGGGAACTGCCCATGCTGACCATCTCGTGGGGAGGCAGCTTCTGCAGGAACTGCACCAGACTGTCGCCGGCATGGGAGCGGCTGCCCGCCACCCGCATGGGCGATGCACATGGCCGGGTAACCTGTATCGGCACCGGTTCGCCTTGGCCTTCCTGGCGAAAGGCGCCGGCCTGGATATCGCCAAAGTAGGTGACTCCGGTAACCGGCACATACACCACACCCATCACCGGATAGCCGTCATCGATGAGCGCGATGTTCACCGTGAATTCGCCGTTGCGCTTGACGAACTCGCGGGTGCCATCGAGAGGATCGATCAGCCAGTAACGCCGCCACTGCCTGCGCTGTGCATAGGGAATGGACGCAGACTCTTCTGAAAGTACCGGAATCTCCGGCGTCAGCTGTCCGAGCGCCGCTTCGATGAGCCGGTGCGATGCCATGTCCGCCTGGGTGAGGGGCGAGCTGTCGGCCTTCTCCTCCACCTCGAAGTCCTGGGCATACACCTGCAGAATGGCATCTCCCGCGTCGCGGGCGATCTGGTTGATATGCTGGATGTCTGGTAATGTCATGTATGAATCTTTTCTTATTCTGGTAAGCACAGGCTACAAAGCTGACAGGCAGAGTGCAAACGCTTTTTTTGGAGAATTCCATGTTTGACTGGGCACAGATCGATACGGTACTGCTGGATATGGACGGCACCCTGCTGGATCTGCATTTCGACAACCATTTCTGGCTGGAATATGTGCCAAGACGCTATGCCGAACAACATGGCCTGAGTCTGGAAGCGGCCACCGAGGAGCTGATGCAGCGCTACAGGCGGGTCGAAGGCACGCTGGACTGGTACTGCGTGGACTACTGGAGCCGGGAACTGGCGCTGGACATTCCCCTGCTGAAAACGGAAGTGGAGCACCTCATCGCCGTGCATCCCCACGTGACCGATTTTCTGGAATGCCTGGGCACATCCGGCAAGTCACGGGTGCTGGTGACCAACGCCCATCAGAAAGCGCTGCAGCTGAAAATGGGGAAAACCCGCCTGGGAGCTTATCTGGATCAGGTGATCAGCGCCCATGACATCGGCCTGCCGAAAGAAAACCCGGCGTTCTGGGAACGCCTGCAACAGGTCGTGCATTTTTCGCCGGAGCGCAGCCTGTTCATCGACGACAGTCTGCCGGTGCTGCGTTCAGCCCGTGATTTTGGCATCGGCAATCTGCTGTGCATGCTGCAGCCGGATGCCCGGCAGCCCGCCAGGGAAATCAGCGAATTCCCGGCGCTGCAGCATTTCGAACCGCTGTTACAGGACCTGGCTTGCTGAAAGTCAGCTTTTTCTCGAAGCGCTGCTCTTTTCCGGAAGGCTCATTTCGGTGGCGCCCAGGAAGCTCAGAAGCGCATCCGTGGGCAGCGGCTTGCTGATGATGTATCCCTGCAGGTAGTCACAGCCGATATTGATCAGATAGCGCCTCTGCGCTTCGGTCTCCACGCCCTCGGCCACGACTTTCATGCCGAAGCTGTGCGCCAGCTGGGTAATGGCCTTGACCAGAATCGCATCATCCTCATCCGATGAAATATCCCTGACGAACTCCCTGTCGATCTTGATGCTGTCGAAGGGATAACTGCGCAGATGGTTGAGCGAAGACTGCCCGGTACCAAAATCATCCAGCACCAGCGGAATGCCCAGCTGCCGCAGTTCACTGAACAGGGCCCGTGCCGTGGCCAGGTCTTCCAGCAGTGTATCCTCGGTGATCTCCAGCGTGATCAGGGAAGGGTATTTCAGGCGCCGCAGCGTGGTGATCACACCGCTGTGACGGCTGGGGTCACGCAGCGCACTCGGGGCCATGTTGATGGACACGCGCAATCGTATGCCGTATTCGTTGAGCACATGTTCCTGCAGATCATCGACCTGGGCGAAAAGATGTTCGGTCACTTTCCGGCTCAAATCCAGATTCTGGCTTTTCATGGTCTCCATGAACTCGTCCGGATAGATCAGCGGACCGTTTTCCGGCTGCCAGCGCATGAGTGCCTCCACAGCAATGAGCTGTCCGGTGCTGGCATCGACGATAGGCTGATAGTGGAACAGGAATTCCTTTTTCAGCGCAGCATCACGCAGGCGGTGTTCCAGGTCGAGCTGACGGCTGACCCGCTGCAACAGTTCGCTGGAGAAGAAGTGATAGTTGTTCTTGCCGCAACGCTTGGCCTCATACATGGCCGAGTCGGCATCACGCAGCAGATCCTCGGGCTGGTTGTCATCGTAAGGCGCAATGGAAATGCCGATGGAGCCGGAGATATGATACTGCTGGCTGCCGATTTCCAGCGGAGACTGCAGCTCCTTGAGTATCTTCAGCGCCACGTTTCGGGCGAAAGCCTTTTGTCCGATATCTTCCAGGAGAATGGCGAACTCGTCTCCCCCCAGGCGCGCCACCGTATCGGATTTGCGTATGACCTTCTGCAAACGGCGGGCCACGTTGACCAGCAGCTCATCCCCGGCAAAATGGCCGAGGGCATCGTTTATCTGCTTGAAATTGTCCAGATCGAGAAAAAGCAGGGCCACCATCTTGTTGTGGCGGCGGGCGATGCTCAGTGCATGTTCCAGCCGATCCATGAACAGCAGCCGGTTGGGCAACTGGGTAAGGGGATCGTGATGCGCCAGATGATCCAGCCCCTGCTGGCGCTTCCACACCTGCCGCCGCATCTCGCTGAAGGCCTCGACCAGATCCTGGGTTTCCGCCAGCTTGGACTGGGGTATAACCACATCGCTGTTGCCATTGGCCTCCTGGCGCAGGGCATGGGCCGTATCGGCTATGGGCTTGATCACGCGGATGCGCAGATAAACATACGCAAACAGTATCCACAGGATGCCCAGCCCGGTCAGCAGGAAGATGGTCTGGCTGAGCCGCGAGGCTACGTTCGTCAGGCCGGTGGTGTCATCGGCAGTTTGCTGTACCAGCGCATCCTGCAGTTTTTTCAGGTCGGTCTGCATCGAGCGGATATGGGGCAACAGTGAACTCTTGTACACATACAGGTCTTCACGCCAGCGCTGGCTGTGCAGACTCGCCAGCAGATCCTGGTAGGACTGCCGCCACTCATCCACATTCCTCAGCAGACGCTGCCAGACACCGTCTTCGACCACGGACAGCCTTTTCGGCACACGGCTTTCTTCGAGTTCCAGCAGCAACTGCTGCATCTTTTTCAGGTATTTGCCGATGTTCCTGACGCTATCCTCTATCCCCATTTCCGGGTTGTCGGAGAACACGCTGAAGCGGTTGGCCACCAGCAGGTTGACTTCGGACTGCAACTGCTGCCAGGTATGGCGCGCCTGATAGACCAGGTGCGTGAATTCACTCACGTCCTTGCGCTGTACCATCTGGCCGACGATGCTGTCCAGGGCGTCATGTATCGCACGGGACTTT
>DRLF01000357.1 GCA_011051425.1 Thiolapillus brandeum
ACTAAGAGGTGCATAATAGTCCGCACATTGACAAGTTATTCGAGATGATGAAATGACACTCACCTGTAGGTCGGACTTCAGTCCGACATACAACGGTGGATTGTCGGGCTAAAGCCCGACCTACAACCATAACGCGGTTTCGCGTTGTGATGCATAAATGGGTCGGTCAGGACTATTCTGCACATGTTAGTAAATCCGACAGACTCCTAGTGCTGCCAGAGTATGAGGTTCATTTCCAGGGGAATCTGAACGCCGGGAAAGAAAGGTACCACACGGATCGTATAGTCTGATACGGGACGCTGGGCAGGTATGGCAATCTCGTAAAGGTAGCCATTGACCGAACCAGCCAGCTTCTCCACACGGTGCAGCGGATGGCATTCCGGATTTTTTTCCTCTATTGGATCGGCATACAACTGTACCTGAACGGCATCCGGTGACAGATCGTCAAGGTACAGCTGGGCCTGAAAATAATAGGACGACTCATCACTGGTGGTCTTCAGGTTTCCGAAGTGGATGGACGGCCAGTGTTGTTCCAGCGTTGCTTTCCAGGCGGTGATGGCTTTTGCTTCTGCAAGGTTGCCGGCACAGCGTTGTCTTACCGCACGGGCCATGGGCAGGTAATACTCTTCGGTGTACTGCCGGACCATGCGGTTGCTGGAATAGACAGGCGTCAGTTTTGCCATGCTGTTGCGCATATGGCCTATCCAGTCTTCTGGGATGCCATGGGCATTGCGCCGGTAGAACTCGGGTATGACCTGCTGTTCGAGCAGATCGTACAGGCAATCTGCTTCATGGCTGTCCCAGGCGGTATCTGCATCGTGTTCCTGGCCATCACCGAGCGCCCAGCCGACATCTGTATGCCAGGCTTCCGCCCACCAGCCGTCCAGTTCGGAAAGATTGAGGCCGCCATTCACCAGTACCTTCATGCCACTGGTACCGCAGGCTTCCCAAGGACGGCGGGGGGTGTTGATCCACAGATCGATGCCTTCCACCAGGTAACTGGCCATGAGCAGGTCATAGTCTTCCAGAAAAACGATGCGGCTTTGCAGCTGAAATTCGTGAATGAACTGAATCCATTCCCGGATCATGGCCTGCCCATCAAGGTCTCTTGGATGTGCCTTGCCAGCGATCACCAGTTGCACGGGATTGTCTGTACTGGTCAGTAGATGGGCCAGGCGCTGTTTGTCTTTCAGCAGCAGGTTGGGGCGCTTGTAGGTGGCAAAGCGCCGGGCAAAACCGAGGGTCAGTGCGTTGGGATCGAGCAGGTTGGTGGCGGGTTGATTCAGGGCATGCTGCTCCCGAATCCAGGCAATAAGGCGCTGGCGATTTCTGGAGCGCATTTCCCACAGATCGGTAGCCGATACTTTGAGCATGGCTTCGCTGATGCTCTGAAGCCCTTCGCGCCAGCGTTCCTTGCCACAGGCTTCGGTCCACAGGCGATCCGATTCCGGCGAATCCCAGCTGGAGACATGCACGCCGTTGGTAACGTGGCCCACGGGCACTTCCTTCTCCGGCCAGCGGGGAAACAGGGGCAGGAACAGGTGCCGGCTGACTTTCCCGTGGAGACGGCTGACGCCATTTACAGAGCCGCTGCCATGAATGGCCAGCCAGGCCATGTTGAAAGGTTCCTCAGACACATTCGATTGGCTGCGTCCCATGGCAAGCAACTGCGCCATACTGATGTCAAGTTCAGAGGCCCATCGACCAAGATAGCGTTCGATCAGTGCGGGAGAGAAACGGTCGAATCCGGCTTCTACCGGCGTATGTGTAGTGAACAGGTTGCCGGCGCGGGTGGCGGCCAGCGCGGTGCCGAAGTCGGTGTTCTCCTTTCGCATATAGCTTCTGACACGTTCCAGGATGGAGAAAGCGGCGTGCCCTTCATTGAGATGGCAGACTTCCGGCTCCTGACCAAGAGCCTGCAACAGCGTGTATCCCCCGATCCCCAACACCATTTCCTGCTGCAGGCGACGTTCTGCGCCACCCCCATAGAGCTCGCCGGTAATACCGCGATCAGCCGGGCTGTTCATGGGGTCATTGCTGTCGAGCAGATACAGGCTGATCCGCCCCACCTGTGCTCTCCAGGCGCGCAATTGCAGTGTGCGCCCCGGAAATTCCAGAGAGATGCGCAGCCATTCCCCATCTTCCGTGCGCACGGGCACGACGGGGATCTGAGTGGGATCGTTGAAGGGATAGAAAGCAAGCTGGTTGCCATCACCGTCCAGCGCCTGGCGGAAATAGCCTTGTTGATAGAGCAGGCCAACCGCCTGCAAAGGTACGCCGAGTTCACTGCAGGTCTTCAGATGATCGCCGGCCAGCACGCCCAGCCCGCCGGAATACAGGGGCAGGGCTTCGCTGATACCGTATTCCATGCAGAAATAAGCGGTGGGTACATGGCGTTGTTCGCCGTGAGCGTGTGAAAACCAGGTGTCGGCTTCCAGTGTATCGGCCTGTTCTTTTCGCAGGTCCTGTAACAGGCGAAGAAAACTTTCGTCACTTGTGAGCATTTTCAGCCGGCGCAGGCTCACTGTCTGAAGAATCATCCAGGGGTTGTGGGTGTGGCGCCACAGGGCTTCGTCCACCCGTCGCCACAGGGTGTCGGCCACGTGGTTCCAAGACCAGCGTAAATCCAGGGCCAGCACTCTCAGATCATGCAGTTCCTCTGGAAGATCCGGACGAAGTTCATAGGGGGTATAGTTCATTCTTCATTCTCCACCGGTCTGGCGGGCCATTTCCAGTCGCGGATTTCAGGCATGTCTTCCCCGTGTTCGGTGATGTATTGGCGATGATCCACGAGACGGTCCTGCATGGCCTGGTGGATGTGGCCCGCACGATCGCGCAGGCCGGGTACCCGGCTGGCGACATCCATGACCAGATGGAAGCGATCCAGATCGTTGCGTACCACCATATCGAAGGGTGTGGTAGTCGTACCTTCTTCCTTGTAGCCACGCACATGCAGATAGCCATGAAATTTGCGCCTGTAGGTGAGGCGGTGAATGAGCCAGGGATAACCGTGGAAGGCAAAGATCACGGGGATATCCGTACCGAACAGGGCATCGAAATTGTCGTCTGGAAGTCCATGGGGATGCTCGTCACGTGGCTGAAGAGTCATCAGATCGATGACATTGACCACCCGTATTTTCAGGCCGGGGGCGTAGTGGTGGAGCAGATCCACGGCCGCCAGGGTCTCGATAGTGGGCACATCCCCACAGCAGGCCATGATGACATCCGGTCTGCCATCCTGATCATTGCTGGCCCATTCCCAGATACCGATGCCTGTGCTGCAATGCCTGATGGCCGCATCCATATCCAGCCACTGCGGCTCTGGCTGCTTGCCGGCAATGATGACGTTTACCAGGTTGCGGGAATTGAGGCATTCGTGGGTGACACAAAGCAGGGTATTGGCGTCAGGCGGCAGATAGACGCGCACGATATCGGCCTTCTTGTTGATGACATGGTTGATGAACCCGGGATCCTGGTGGGAAAAGCCGTTGTGATCCTGTCGCCATACATGGGAGGTGAGCAGGATGTTGAGGGAGGCGATGTCAGCCCGCCAGGGTATTTCATGGCATACCTTGAGCCACTTGGCATGCTGGTTGAACATGGAATCCACGATGTGAACGAAAGCCTCATAGCAGGAAAACAGGCCATGACGACCGGTCAGCAGGTAACCTTCCAGCCAGCCCTGACAGGTGTGTTCCGACAGGATCTCCATGACTCTGCCGTCGGGTGCCAGGTGGTCGTCGTAATCCAGGGTTCCCGCCATCCATACGCGGTCGGTCACTTCGAACAGCGCTGACAGCCGGTTGGAGGCAGTTTCATCAGGTCCCATGACGCGGAAGTTTGCAGCCTCCATATTGAGCTGCATGACATCCCTGAGATACTTGCCCATGGTCCGGGTGGCCTCTCCCAGCTCGGCCCCGGGATGCTCCACGGTAACGGCGTACTGCTCGTAGTCGGGCAGATGCAGGGGCTTGAGCAGCAGGCCGCCGTTGGCATGGGGATTGGCGCCCATGCGCTTCGTTCCCTCAGGGGCGAGCGCGGCTATGTGTGGTCTGAGCCAGCCGTTCTCGTCAAACAGTTCTTGCGGTCGGTAGCTCTTCATCCACTGTTCGAGAATCTTCAGGTGAGCAGGCTTGGTTACATCGGGGATAGGAACCTGGTGCGCCCGCCAGAAGTCTTCCACTTTCAGGCCATCGACTTCCTTCGGGCCAGTCCATCCCTTGGGCGTACGCAGGATGATCATGGGCCAGCGTGGCAGCCGATTGTCACCGCCAGCACGTGC
>DRLF01000358.1 GCA_011051425.1 Thiolapillus brandeum
GACCGATACCGTAGCCAGTTTGCGATCACCAAGCTTCTTGTGATAAGGCTCGACATAGGAACCATATTCACGGTTGACAGGCCGTTCCAGATAGGTTCCGTATGAAAGAAACAGGGTGGCATTCCAAGGATAAATCGTCTTGTCCAGCAACATGTTCGCATCCAGCCGATAGAAACCACGCCCGGTAATATCGAAGCTGTTCTCCACATCGTTGTAAGGCGAAATGCCGGTCGGCAGGGTCAGGGTCGCACCGAAATAGGCGGCAGGCATGAGATCCGCCGGCTTCCTGACTTTCCATACGCACTTGATTGCATCGAATGCCTCATACCACAGGCTGAGCGAAGCATCCCCCACTCCACGGGTATTTGACTCAATGCCCGCGTATATATTGCTGTTCCATACATAGGGAAGGCTTGCACTGCCCTGCCAGCGTGACGCAAAACGATGCGCATAGCTCAGGTTGAGACGGTACTGATTCAGGTTCGAACCGGGCGGATCAGGAACATGCTTGCCATCCTGATTCCAGAAACCATCATATTGCTCGAAGTCAACCGAAACATCGATCATGGCCCGGGAAAACTTGGGCAATACCAAAGAGGATGCCGAGCCGCCCCCACAACAGGAGGCGGCATGAACAGCTTGACTCAGCAGGCAGCAGGACGCCACCACAATGGCGCCCGCAGCCTGTCTGATACAGACAGGGTTTTTATACATCATGAATAAAAACCCTTACATTGACATCGACATCGTGCTGCCGCCGGGGGTCAGCAGGAAGATTGCATTGCCGCCGGCTGCCGTACCATCCGTAGTCTTGGTCTCGCCATTGACCGTCAGGCGGACATGGATTTCCGCCTGCACACCATCAGTGAGACCGGTCAGCCCCATTACTGTCCAGATGCCTGTAGCGCCATCGGGCATGGCGGCGGTCCAGGTCGCGCCACCGTCAGTGGAGACCTCGACGCTTGTCAGCGCCGGGTCGCTGTTTACTAGAAGCGGTTCCATTCCGCCATCGAGCGTGGCGCCACCATATACCGCCTTATAACTCATCATGCTTTCCTTGGCGGCGATGAACAGCTTGAGCATGTAGCTTCCCGCCTCCATCATAAAACCTTCCTTGAACAGGTAATAACTGCGGTTTTCCATCGTCATGGTCATATCACCGCCCATGTCCATGCCGCCGGACATGTCCATGCCGGCAATCATGTCCATCTGCCCTTTCAGGGTGGCCTTAACGCTGTCGCCCATAGCCATCATGACATCGGGGTAGAAGGTCGCGGTTTCACCGTTGATCATCACATCCAGCTTCCAGTAACCCATGGACATGCCATTCATCATGCTGGAAGCCATCAGGTAATAGACGCTGGCATCATAGGTGCCATCGCCGTTGTCCACCACATCCGCCACGGGCGAGCCATGCGCCATGCCGTTCATGTACATCATGGGCATCAGGCGGACAGCAAGTCCGCTGGCCGGTGTGCCGTCCGCGTTGCTGATCCGCAGGGTGAACGCGGACTTGCCTTCCATGGTCATCATACCGCCATCAAGGTATTCGACCTTGTAGCTATCGGTCAGAGCCATCTTGGCGAAGGGAAGGCTGCCCAGCTCGGCATTGGTGAGATCGGTATTCTCACGGCCATTGCGGAAGTTGTACATCGCGTTGCTGTAACGGTTGAGAATATCGGCAGGCAGGCTGATTGAAGTCCCCGCCACCTGGATAGTGCCACTGCTGTCTTCACCGTCCAGCACGCCATCGGAAAGATCCTGCGCCAGCGCCTCGAGCATGGCGAACTGCTCATGGGTTTTCAGTCCAAGATCAAAGGTCAGCTGGCTGAACAGCGCGGCGCGCAGGCCGGCGCGCTGACTGTCCTTGTCCGAGGTAGTCGGATTGGTGGCATCCGTGGGCGCCACGGTGACATCCGGAGTGTAACCAAAGGTGTTCTCAAACAGGCTGCGGGAATCCGCAGGCGATTTACCGTATTCAGTAATCAGATCATGAATGATGGTCGAACCGGGAGTCAGATGTACGCTTGCATCAGAACTGTAACTGCCAGCAGCAACGAAGGCGCTGAGACGCCCAGCCTGCCGGTTTGAGGTACCGGTGGCTTCATCGTCAAACAGACCGCCCGTGGCTTCGATACACAGATCCTGCCCCAGATCAGAGGCAGGAATGCTGAAACGGTAGGAACCATCATCATTGCTGGTGACCGCAGCGGCAACCGTGTTGCCATTGCAGTCAGACAGGGAAACACTGGCTCCCCGTACAGGGGCGGCGAATACGGAACCACTGAGGGTGACGTTGCCATCGTCAGCTGATGGGGTTTCACCCCCGCCACCGCCACCACAGGCGGTGAGCAAACCTGTCATGCACAGTGAAACCAGACTGACACGCGTCGTCTTGAGATATTTCATATTTCCTCTCCGAATTTCGGGCCTCTCAACCTGGGTTGCGCCCGGTTTATTGTTGTAACGCTGGATCCGGGTCCACCGTGTGCAAACGCAACGAGCGGACTCGATCCATATAAAACTGGGCACACAGAAAGCAACTTTGATGCCAGCCAAAGGAATCAGCCGGTTATGAAAATGCAAGTATTTTTTTTATCGAAAACAGCTTCATATCAGACGCTCATTGACTGATATGAAACACCGCAAAAAGAAGGGAATACCTTCCCTGGTTCATTGCACGCCTCAGGCTTTTTCACTATATTGGGTTTTCATACGGGGACTTTCCCCTTGCATGCATGGCCTTGCCAGTTACGTGCATTCAGGGCCTGATTCCTGCCCCGCATCCTGGCGACTGCGCGGGATTTTTCAGGAATGGAGGATGATTCAGTCCTGTGATTCACAACAAACAACAATAATCTTTTACCTGTCACCCCAAGGAGTTATATATGTCGAAAAATGATCAGTCCGCCCTAGATGCCTCACTGGCGAATCTTTCCCTGAGCCGCCGCAAGGTTTTGCTGGGCGCAGCTGCCGTTGCCGCAACCGCCACTGCCGGCACGGGTTCCGCCTTTGCCGCAATGGATCATGATCACAGTCATCATTCCGGGAACAAGCATCAGGCCGTCATTGATGCCGCGCTGGATTGCGTGAAAAAGAGCCAGACCTGCATCGAACACTGCGTAGAACTGTTCAAGACGGGAGATACCTCACTGGCCGAGTGTGTGGATCGGGTTCATGAGACCGAGGCGATGTGTACAGTACTCTCACAAATGGCTTCCTATAACTCGGATTACCTAGCGGACGTTGCCGCTGCCTGCCGCAAGGTCTGCCTGGCCTGCGAGAAGGAATGCCGCAAACATGAAAACAAGCATGAGGCTTGCAAGGCATGCGCGGATTCCTGCAAGGAATGCGCAGCCGAGTGCAAAAAACTGGCTGCCTGACATCCGCGAAGTTTCAGCATCAATCAAGAGGCGGGGTCCGTCCCCGCCGCCCTCTATCACCACCGGCATACAGTTCCGTATTACGGTGGTGCATGAGATACACCGGAGCCGTCACACGATATTGAACAACGGCACCAGCCCCTTTCCCCCTCTGATTGCTCAGATGAGGTACATCTGGCGAATGGCATAGTCATAAAAATTTCATTTCCTGCGCTACCTGTCACTGTCATATCTCTGTCAATATTCCCCGCTATTGTCACCCGTTTGTAACTGTCACGGGGGTGATGATGTTTGTTAAATCAGATTGGGGCGGCTGGCTTGCGCTTGCGGCCATTGTGGTTTTTCCCTCCATGCTTTATCTGACCAGACCGCAGACGGAGAAGGCGGTGGGATCTGCCGAACTTGCCAGCCCGAACGAAACACATGTTTTGCGCCAAAATGAAGGGGATAAAGAGCCAGTGCTTCCGCCTGCCCGTGTCACCGGCAATGCCGATGAGGCCGAGAGCCAGGCGGCGGAATGGGCAATGAGCGACCCGGACGCAAGCGATACGCCGGAAACATACGAAGACAAATCCGCAAGCGACGAGCCGGAGGAAAGATATTCGGAGAACAGTGAGCCGGAGGATAGTTATCAGCAAACCTTTGCTGCGCCGGAGACTGACCAGGAAAGCCAGAGCATGCCGTTTCGCAGCGCAACAGGGAATCGTGCCGTGACAGATTATATGACGGACAGCGGTAATGCAGGAGAGACGGCGGCAGAAGCGCCTGTCTCATCCGCCGTCAACACCGGGACGGAGGAAAACGTGGCCAGTGCCGAGGGCGTGGAAAGTTCTTTTCTTTATACTGCGGAAACCGAGGTTCAGCCGCAGGTTACGAAGCCGTCATGCCCGCCCGTTTATATGGCCCTGAATGACTATGCAAGAAACATGAGAATCGCAATGGGCTGTGACAGCGAGTGAGAAACCACCCGCTTATTGGATTGCAAATTTTTTCATGCGGTAAATCAGGGTACTGCGGGTCACGCCCAGCAGTTTTGCCGCCCGGCTCTGGTTGCCTCGCGCCTTGTCCAGCGCCTGGTGAATCATGCTGGCTTCCAGTTCGTCCAGACAGATACCGCTGTCCGGCAGGGTGAAGCCATCGCTTGGCCGTTTCCGGAGGCTGTTGTCGCGTATTTCATGGGGCAGGTTTGTCTTGTCGATCGTTTTGCCACTGAACAGTATCACAAGGCGTTCACAGACGTTGCGCAGTTCGCGGACATTGCCCGGCCAGTGATAGGACTGCAGGGCATTCATGGCCGCAGGCGTGTATGACGGAGTGTCAAGCTGGTGTTTGCGGGCCAGTTGTTCGCTGAGCTCGGTAATCAGCAACGCAATGTCATTGCCGCGCTCGCGTAACGGAGGAAGTTCCAGCGGCACGACATGCAGGCGATAGTAAAGATCGGCTCTGAAGTCACCAGCCTGGACCCGGCCATACAAGTCCTGGTTGGTTGCAGCAATAATGCGTGCATCCACCTTTTCCGTCGCCGCCTGTCCTACGGGCTGGAATTCGCCTGACTCCAGAAAACGCAGTAATTTTGCCTGGACGGTCAGGGGGAGCTCCCCGATTTCATCCAGAAACAGGGTACCGCCGTCGGCTTTTTTTACCCAGCCGGTATGATCGCGGTCGGCGCCGGTGAAGGCGCCTTTGCGGTAACCGAACAATTCCGATTCGATCAGATTATCGGGCAGGGCGGCGCAGTTGAGGGTAATGAAGGCGGTATCGTTACGTTTGCTGGCCCGGTGAATGGTTTTCGCCAGCAGTTCCTTGCCGGTGCCGGTTTCACCGGTAATCAGGACAGTCACATCGGTCGCCGCCACCACTTTTGCGGAACGCTGTACAGCAAGAAATTCAGGTGAGTTGCCGATGAATGCTTCATCAAGGGTAGTCATGCCGGTCTCTCGTCACGGATTTCCATGATCAATGTACATGTGCATGTGCCTGCAACAGATGGTGCTGGAGGGTCAGCCAAAAACTGCCAAGCGCCATTAATA
>DRLF01000359.1 GCA_011051425.1 Thiolapillus brandeum
CAGCCATCCGCCCAGGGAGTGAAACCGCTCAACCAGCCCCTGACCCTCGCTGATCATGGCCTGACGGGCAGCCGTGGAAGAAGGGTCGTTGGACAAGTCCTGTACGGCGCTGTAGAAACGCGCCATGGCGGTACTCAGCCCTGCGTCAGGATCCGCCAGCACGTTGTCGATCTGTGTCGAATAAGTGTGCAGCGTCTGAAATTCCGTCGTTGATGCAGTGTAGTTCCGCACCTGGCTGTCCACGAAAGCATCATAGAAACGCTGCACCGATTCGGTACGCACGCCAGTGCCCACATAACCGTAACCGGTGTATTGCGGCGTGGCTGACACCAGATTCACGCGCTGACGGCTATAGCCCGGTGTATTCGCATTGGCGATATTGTGGCCCGTTGTATTCAGCGCACGCTGAAAAGCCTGCAGCGCAGAGGTGCCAATACCGAGCAGGCTTCCGTTGGTGGTCATTTGCTATCTCCTGTTTTTCCTGGCACGGCCTGTCCGTACCGGAACCGGTGTCAGACGGGCGCCGGAAACGCCGAAACCTGCGGCAGACTTTTCGCTAAGCTGTAACCCGGCAGATCTCAGTTTTTTCAGGTATTTCATCCACATACTCATAAACCTCTCCTGCTGACAATCCCCTTGCCCTGTTGCCCGACAGTCGCTCTCCCTGACGAGCTTATCGGCAGCTGAAAGATAAACTTGAGGAAAAATATTCCGTCACCCTGCTTTCAGCTTGCTTACCACCCCGGCAAAACGGTCACTGGTCATGATCCCTTCGATTTTTTCCGCATAACGAGGGTCCGTGGCATATCCCGCTTCCTGCAATTCCTGCAGGAACCTCTGTGGGTCATGCGAATGCTTGAGCGCGGTTTCATAGCGGGGGTTGTTCTTTAAAAAGGCGACATAGTCTTCCATGCTTTTTTCTGTCGATTCATAGGCGCGAAAACTGGCCTGTTCCTTTACCGCGACATGCTCTCGGTATTCCAGGGTCGGCACGCTGACCTTCTGCCCTTTCCAGCCGGGATCAGCTTTGATCCCGAACAGGTTCATGCTGCTGCCCTGCACGCCATCCGGCATCTTTTTGCCCCATCCGGTTTCCAGGGCTGCCTGTGCAACAAGTACTTCAGGTCGAATTCTCAGTTTGCCTGCCACCCTTTCGGCTACCGGCCACAAATCCCGGATGAATTCCTCGGGACTTTCGGGCGACCACCGGTGCTGGGGCTTTTCTGCCGCTGCCGGCTGCTCCAAGGATTCGTTGTTGGTATTCGGGAGTTCCGCAGCCTGCCGCACATTGAATGGCCTGCGGCTGAGCAGGGAAAGGTCATCGTCTGCTGTTCGCTGTGTTTCATTGCCGAGCTGGCGCTCGAAGACTTTCGCCAACCCCATTCCCTTGTTGTTGGCCAGATCCAGTGCGATCTGCTGATCGAACATCTGCTGGTAGAAACGGACCTCCTCGCTTTCCCCACCCTCTCCCAGACTGCCGGCATCACGCATGGATTTGAGCATGATCTGAATGAACATCGCTTCAAACTGACGCGCCACTTCCTTGCGCGCCTGGGGAGACTGCTTTCGGGCGCCGGACTTCAGCTCGGCCAGTCCGCTGAAGTCTGTATAGATGCCTGCCTTGCTGAGATGACTGTTCATGGCCTGTGATGATCAGATAACGATCAACTCCGCACGCAGGGCGCCCGCTTCCTTCAGCGCTTCAAGAATTGCCACGAGGTCTCCCGGCGCGGCACCCACCTGATTCACCGCCTGGACGATATCATTCAGACTGACACCGGGTTTGAACAGGAACATCCGCGCATCCTCCTGCGTAACCTGGACATTGGACTGCGGCACGACTTCGGTAGAGCCAACGCGGGCGAAAGGCGCCGGCTGACTCACCGCTGTCTGCTCGGAAATGGTGACCACCAGTGTGCCGTGCGCCACGGCTGCGGGCATGACACGCACATGGGCGCCAATAACGATGGTGCCTGTACGGGAATTGATGACCACGCGAGCCGGCGCTTCGCCAGGCTCAAGAGTGATATTTTCCAGGATGGACAGAAAACCGACTTTCTGGGAAGGATCCGAGGGAGCACGAACCTCGACAGAAGCACCATCCAGCGCCTTGGCTGTACCCTCACCGATGAGCTGGTTGATAGCTTTCACGACCCGATGGGTGGTGGTGAAATCTGCTGTGTGCAGGTTGAGCACCACCCTGTTTGACCTGGTGAAAGGCGTGGATACTGTCCGTTCGACGGTTGCACCGTTGGGGATGCGTCCCACACTGGGAATATTCACGGTAACCTTGGAACCGTCACTGCCTTCCACGCCGAGGCCACCGACCACCAGATTGCCCTGGGCAATCGCATAGACCTTGCCGTCTGCCCCTTTCAGGGGCGCCATCAGCAAGGTGCCACCCCGAAGACTCTTGGCATTGCCCAGTGAAGAGACCGTCACATCGATGGCCTGCCCCGGTTTGGCAAATGGCGGCAGGCTGGTACTGATCATCACCGCGGCAACATTTTTCGGCTTGGGATTCACACCCGGCGGTACAACAACCCCCAGCTGGGCCAGCATACTCTTCAGGCTTTGGGCCGTGAACTGAGTCTGGCTGGTCTTGTCACCCGTGCCGTCGAGACCGACAACCAGACCG
>DRLF01000360.1 GCA_011051425.1 Thiolapillus brandeum
AAGGTATGCTGGGTAGTCCGCCGCACCGAAGAGACGCTGAAGAATCTCAAGGAGAATACAGGGCATCTCTCCGATCCCGATTCCGAGGTTCCACAGCAGCCCGAATACTGCAAGAACTATCACCGTTCCATCAAGCCGGAATACCTGATAGCAGTAGGCATATGCACCCACTTGGGCTGCTCGCCGACCTATCGTCCGGACATCGGTCCCGCCGATCTGGGCGCGGACTGGATGGGCGGCTTCTTCTGTCCCTGTCACGGTTCCAAGTTCGATATGGCAGCACGAGTCTACAAGGGCGTGCCTGCTCCGACCAACCTGGTGATTCCCCCGCACAAGTACCTCAGTGATACGAGAGTGCTAATCGGCGCAGATGACGGAGGTGCAGCATGAGCCTGATGACCTGGATAGACGAGCGTTTCCCCGCCACCAAGGTGTGGAACGAACATCTGGCGCAATACTATGCGCCCAAGAACTTCAATTTCTGGTATTTCTTCGGCTCGCTGGCAATGCTGGTGCTGGTAAACCAGATCGTGACCGGCATCTGGCTGGCCATGGACTACAAGCCGGATGCTACCCTGGCTTTCGCTTCTGTCGAATACATCATGCGTGATGTGAACTGGGGGTGGCTGATACGCTACCTGCACTCGACCGGGGCTTCAGCCTTCTTCATTGTCATCTATCTGCACATGTTCCGCGGACTGATCTATGGTTCCTACCGCAAGCCACGGGAACTGCTGTGGATCATCGGCATGGTCATTTACGTTGCCATGATGGCCACTGCCTTCATGGGTTATCTGCTGCCCTGGGGCCAGATGTCATACTGGGGTGCGCAGGTTATCGTGAACCTGTTCCAGGCCATTCCCGTTATCGGTGACGATCTGTCCATCTGGATCAGGGGTGACTATGTTATTTCCGACGCCACTCTGAATCGCTTCTTTGCGCTGCACTTCCTGCTGCCTTTCGTGCTGGCTGCGCTGGTGTTCGTGCACATCGTGGCGTTGCACAAGGTGGGTTCCAATAACCCTGACGGTATCGAGATCAAGAAGGGGCCCAAGGGTAACAGGTGGAGCGACACTGCACCTGCTGACGGTATTCCCTTCCATCCCTACTACAGTGTGAAGGATATTGCGGGTGTGGTGGGTTTCCTCATCATCTTCCTGGCGATCGTGTTCTTCCTGCCGGAAATGGGCGGATATTTCCTGGAGGCGCCGAACTTCGAGCCTGCCAACCCGCTGAAGACGCCTGAGCACATCGCGCCGGTATGGTACTTCACGCCCTTCTACGCGATGCTGCGTGCCGTACCGAGCTTTGCCGGTACACAGGTCTGGGGTGTCATTGTCATGGGTGCCTCGATCGTGATCCTGTTCTTCCTGCCCTGGCTGGACAAGAGTCCCGTGAAATCCATTCGCTACAAGGGCCCCATCTTCAAGGTCATGATCGCCATGTTTGTCGTGGTGTTCGTTATCCTGGGTTATCTGGGCATGCAGCCCTCCACTCCGGGCCGCACCCTGACGGCGCAGATTTGCACAACACTGTATTTTGTCTTTTTCCTGGCGATGCCCATCTACAGCAAGATAGATAAGACCAAGCCAGTACCAGAGAGGGTGACCAAATGAAAAAACTGATTGCAATCCTTTCTTTGGCCCTGTTGCCGCTGACCGGCTTTGCCAGTGGCGCGGTACATCTGGAATCGGCTGATATCGATCTTACTGATGATGCCGCCATGCAGCGTGGCGCCAAGTACTTCGTCAACTACTGTCAGGGCTGTCATTCTCTGAAGTATTTCCGTTATGAGAATATGCAGCAGTTCGGGCTGACCAAAGATCAGATCCGTGACAATCTGATGTTTGGCGATGGCAAGGTGGGTGATCTCATGACCACCAGCATGCCCGTAGCGGATGCTGCCGAGTGGTTCGGTACCGCGCCACCGGATCTGACGCTGACCGCACGCCTGAAGCATGGTGGCGCCGACTGGATATACACCTATCTGAAGAGCTTCTATGCCGATGAGAGCCGTCCTTTCGGTGTCAACAATGTGGTCTTCCCCAACGTGGGCATGCCGCATGTGCTGATGGAACTGCAGGGCGTGCAGGAGGCTGTTAAAGAGAAGGACGAGCATGGCAACGAGCATGTGAAAGAACTGAAGCTCGTCAAGCCCGGCCGTCTTTCCGAGGAGGAATATGACGAACTGGCCCGGGATCTGGCTACTTTTCTGACTCACGTGGCCGAGCCGGTGAAACTGGAACGTCAGCATCTGGGTATCTGGGTGATGCTGTTCCTGCTGGTCTTCTTCGTGGTATCCATCCTGCTCAAGAAGGAGTACTGGAAAGACGTGCACTGATCTTGAATTGTATTGATGTACGGCCCGAAAAGGCGCGCAGTCTGCTATACTGTGCGCCTTTTCCATGTCTGTGCTGTCGACTGAGAAGGCTCGGCTTTCTCTTTTGAATCGTTTTTTTTACGCCTGAGTTCAGCAATCCATATTTTAGGTAGGTGCCAGTGGCAACAAGAAGATCCATCATGACCCTTTTTTCCGATCCCGCAGATTTGCACAGCCATCGCGTGCGGCTGGTGCTGGCCGAGAAGCATGTTACCGTGGACATCGTGGATGTCGATCCGCTGAATCTTCCCGAAGATGTCATGGATCTCAATCCTTACGGCACCGCCCCCACGCTGGTTGATCGTGAGCTGGTGCTGTTCGACTCCCGCATCATTCTGGAATATCTGGATGAGCGTTACCCTCATCCGCCACTGTTGCCCGTCGATCCGGTTTCCCGGGCCACTTTCCGCATGTATATCTATCGCGTTGAGAAGGACTGGTACAGCCGGGTGGATACCATCCTGGCCGGCGGAAAACCCGCGACCAAGGCGCGCAAGGAACTCAAGGAGAGTCTGACTGCCAGCGCTCCCATTCTGGCGGCAAAACCCTTTTTCATGAGTGACGAATTCTCCGTCGTGGATGCCAGTATCGCACCCCTGTTGTGGCGCCTGCCGCATCTGGGCATCGAACTCGAAGGCAGTGCCTCCAATACCTACAATGCCTATGCGGCACGGCTGTTCAAACGTGATGCGTTTGCCAAGAGCCTGACAGAAGCCGAGAGGGAAATGCGCCTCTGATGCGCTGTGCGCCTCCATGTCCATGACCTCCAACCGTCCTTATCTGATACGCGCCATCTGGCAATGGATCAGCGACAATGGCATGACGCCGCATCTGCTGGTCAATGCCGATGCCAAGGGGGTGGAGATTCCCCGTCAGTTTGTGGAAGACGGACGTATCGTACTCAACGTCAGTGCCTCTGCGGTGCGCGATCTCGATCTGGGTAACGACTGGATATCCTTTGGTGCCCGCTTTTCCGGCAACCCAATGAACGTGTTGCTGCCGGTGAGCGCTGTACTGGGCATCTATTCCAAGGAAAACGGGCAGGGCATGCTGTTTCCCGAGGATGACGAAGCCGTCCCGCCAGAGGATGAAGGGCCGGATGATACCCCGCCGCCTGCTGGCGGGCGACCCAGCCTGAAAGTGGTCAAGTAGCCAAACTGTGTGTCCCCTTACGGTCTTTTTCTGGGGAAGGGGATGACTTCAGCCTTGGGTTTCGCAGTTTTGGCCGCAGCAGGCGCTTCATTGTACCGGGCTTCCTGCTCGATGGTATGTCTGCCCTGAATATGCACGGCCTCCAGCTGGTTACCGATCAGCAGGACATAGCCAGACTGACGCAACGTGCCGTCCACGCTGTAGTCGAAGCGGTACATACGCCGGAAGCGCAGACCTGATGGCGTCCAGCGCAGCCCCACACGCTGCAGATAAACGCTGTCGTCGAGCAGCTGGTATCGTTCTTTGTCGCAGGCAGCGCGGCTGATGCCGACGGCCAGTTCCCTGGCGCGGGCTGCTTCCAGCCAGAACATGGCGAGCAGGCCCAGTATGATGATCGCTGCCAGAGTGGAAACCACAGGATGAAACGCTCCGTATCGAAAAAAGATGTGCTGCAGGTGTGTACGGGTGATATTACCAGACTTGCCGTGGACGCCATCGTCAATGCGGCAAATAATTCACTGCTGGGCGGCAGTGGTGTGGATGGGGCCATCCACCGGGCGGCAGGACCCCGTCTGCTGGCACTGACGCGTACAATGGGAGGCTGCCCTACCGGCCAGGCTCGCATCACACCTGGCTTCGATCTGCCCGCCCGTTGGATTATCCATACTGTGGGACCAGTCTGGCACGGTGGTGGTCAGGGAGAAGCGGCATTGCTGCGCAGCGCCTACGAGAGCTGCCTGACGCTGGCCGTGGAGTACCGGCTCCGCAGCATTGCCTTTCCTGCCATCAGCACGGGTGTTTATGGTTATCCCTTTGCGGAGGCGGCGGAGATTGCCGTCAGGACTGCCTGGGGATTTACTTCCGACCTCGATACCATCATCTTCTGCTGCTTTCGTGAACAGGATGCAGCATTTATTAACCTGGCACCAATATAGGTGATGCTCAGGGCTTCAAGCCTGCCTCGGAGCAAGGCATCGCTTGAAGCTAATGGTTGTTCCATTGGCAAAAGCGATAACGCCGGGCCGGGGCAGGCTTGAAGCCCCAACTCATTGATATTAAGGGCAGGCCGTGATGCACTGTCCGCCAGACTGCGTTATCAGCTCTTGCTGTAGAATGACTACAGCGGCGAGCTGATGCCTTGCTGGCAAACAGTGCATCACGGCTGAGCGTCATCTATATTGGTGCCAGGTTAATACTAACAACTGATCAGGGAAATCACTGATGAAATGGATCGATGAAATACCGCTGGGTTTTCTGGTGCTGGCAGCACTGTTTTTCGGCCTGATGCCTTTTACGCCAGAGCCCCATGTCTGGGAAAAGATCAAGATGCTGGCGGCGGGCGAGCTGGTGCGCCCGCTGGATATCTTCGATCTGCTGCTCCACGGCACCCCGTGGGTGCTGCTGGGCCTGAAACTGTGGCGCGAAGCGCAGCTCAAGCGGGAGAGCAATCCCCCGCAAAACTGATTTCAGTGCGTGCTCTCCCACCAGATGGCGTCCGCTACGGCGTGGGTAAGCACACGTCCGGGACGCGGGCGGCAGCGCCAGTATCCATGATGCCAGTAACCGCGGCACCGGCGTCCTGGCTTCACCACAACCACGGTAGCCGGGGGTGCGGGTTTGACCACCACCACGCGGTAGTACGGCCTGTGATAGCCGTGCGCCATCGCCAGTACCGGCGCCAGTGTGACCGTGATGGCGAGGAGTGAAGAGAAGAAATACCTGCCTGCTTTGCGTGCCATGTCAATTCTCCAGGGTTTCGTTGTCTGTATCCGGTAAAACGCCTGGAGCGGCAATCGGTTGACAGTTATTTATGTGCAGAAGACAGCCGGTCCAGCCGCAGGCGCTGACGCTCGTCGAACAGACGCCGGCTGCCGGCCCAGATGGCCGTGAGACTTCCCAGCCCGGAGCCTGCGGCAATCATGAACAGGATCATCAGCTGGTACTTGGCGGCTTCCATGGGCGGACTGCCACCGAGAATCTGGCCGGTCATCATGCCAGGCAGGCTGACGATGCCTGCTGTGGTCATGGCATTGATGATGGGGATCAGCCCGGAGCGCAGGGCGTCCCGCCGGATATTCGAGATGGCCTGGGACCACTCGTGCCCCAGCATCAGCCGTGCCTCGATGCGCTGACGCTGTTCCCAGGTGTTGCGGGTCAGGTTGTCCAGAGCAATGGCGATGCCGGACATGGTGTTGCCCAGCAGCATGCCCAGCAGGGGAATCAGATACTGGGGCTGGTACCAGGGATGAACCTGCACCACTACTGTCAGGGCCAGCAGTGTGATGAGGAAGGATGACAGGAACATGGACAGGGTGCCCAGCCCGTAGCCCCAGCTGCCACGGAAGCGCCGTTGCTGGCGTGCCATTACTTCGTAGCCTGCCACGGCCAGCATCACCAGGGTCATGAGGGCGATGAGCCACAGGCTGGTCTGGGCGAACAGGGTTTTCAGGATCATACCCAGGATCAGCAGTTGTACGGTGCTGCGGCTGGCGGCGATCAGCAGCTGGCGTCCGATGCCCAGGTGCAAGGCCCAGGAAAGACCTGCCAGCAGACAGACCAGTGCAGCGGAAATGCTCAGATCCAGGGCGGAAAGGCGTATCAGTTCCATGTTCAGTTTTCCTCCGGCAGGAAACGGCCCTGGTCCATGACGGCACAGCTGTCGGCGATACGCGTCAGTTGGGCGGGATCGTGACTCACCCAGATGGCGGCCGCCTGATGTTGCCGCAGATAGTCATTGATGATCTGCTCCACGATGTCGGTGTTGCCCGCGTCCAGGTTGGCCGTGGGTTCGTCAAGCAGCAGGACACGGGGCTGGTTGGCCAGCATGCGAACCAGGGAGAGGCGCTGCTTTTCACCGCTGGACAGGCGTCCGGTCTGCCAGCTCAGCACGTCTTCCGGGAAGCCCAGGGCCGACAGCAGTTCCGCAGGCCAGTGACTGGCGTGATCACCCACTGAATCGCTCCACCACTGGCTTTCGGCAGGCAGAAGGCCGACCTGGCGGCGCCACTGTGGGCCGGTGAACAGCTCACGCGGCCGGTCGTCCAGGCGGACATCACCCTCGTTGACGTCCAGGTCCGCTATGGCGCGCAGCAGCAGGGTCTTGCCCGAACCGGATTCTCCGTGCAGCCCCAGGCAGTTGTGCGCAGACAGCGCCAGGTTCACGTCGTGAATGAAGTCCGTATGCAGCTCCCTTACCAGGAGCAGGGGCTTTCGCTGGCTACCCATAAATATATTGATTTGCCCAGCAGAATTCTGAATGACTGCTATGCTTGGGTAGTGACTGGCACAAGATACCCATAAACGCCGGCACTATCGAGAACATGATTGATCTGGAGGAGTGAACCTTATGGCAACAGCAAGTACCCTGTATCCTGAACGCATGCAAGCCCCTGACAACTTTGATGACTGGAGCGAAGAGCATGCCAAACAACTGGCCCGGGAAGACGGTATTCATCTGGATGATGCCCACTGGGAAGTGATCTATTTTCTGCGTAACCACTGCAAGGATCACGGTACGTCCTGTACTGCCCGGCATATCATCAGAGCGCTGTCCGAACGCTTCGAGGATCGTGGTGGCAAGCGTTATCTGTACAGTCTGTTTCCCCATGGTCCTGTGTATCAGGCAAGCAGGTTAGCCGGGCTGCCCATGCCGCCCAGTACGCTGGATCTGTCGTTCGGCAGTGTGCATTAACCTGATGAGGGCTGAACTGACGTTCGTCTGAACATCAGATCCCATACGCCGTGACCGAGGCGCTGTCCCCGCCGCTCGAACTTGGTGGTGGGGCGGCTGTCCGGTTGTGGCAGGTAACCGTTCGAATCAGAAAGGTTTTCGAACAGGTCGTCACGCGCTGAAAAGTGTCGCAGCATGTGTTCGGCATAGTCCTCCCAGTCAGTGGCGGCGTGAAACAGGCCACCCGGCTTCAGCAGTGTTGCCATCAGTTCCACGAAGGCTGGCTGGACGATGCGCCGCTTGTGGTGTTTCTTCTTGTGCCAGGGATCAGGAAAGAACAGCTGCACGCCCGACAGTGAGCTGGCGGGTATGACCTGCCGCAGTATTTCCATGGCGTCTGCGCTCATGACGCGCACATTGCCGATGTCTTCCTCCGCCAGTTTCAGCAGCAGGTGCCCGACGCCCGGCGTATGCACCTCGATGCCCAGATAATTGCGTTCAGGAAAGGCTCTGGCCATGGTGGCCAGGGATTCGCCATCGCCGAAACCGATTTCCACCCACACCGGGTTGCGGTTCCCGAACAGCGCAGAAAAATCCAGCGGCTGTGCGGGATCGAAATCCACGCCGTAGCGGGGCCAGTATTCTTTGAACGCCCTTTCCTGCCCGGGAGTCATGCGCCCGGTGCGCAGCACGAAGCTGCGGATGGGACGATGTCTATTTTCCTCCACTGTCAGAAGAACAGGCCTTCCATGGGAGAGGAGGCCGAGGCGAAGCGTTTGGCCGGCATGCGGCCCGCCAGGAAGGCTTCGCGGCCTGCCTGTATGGCCTTCTTCATGGCAGAAGCCATGAGCACGGGATCCTGGGCGGCAGCGATGGCGGTGTTCATCAGCACACCGTCACAGCCCAGTTCCATGGCCACAGCCGCATCGGATGCGGTGCCAACGCCGGCATCCACCAGGATGGGCACTTTCGCGTTCTCCACGATGGTGCGGATGTTCAGAGGATTGCGCACGCCCAGGCCGGAACCGATGGGCGCGGCCAGGGGCATGACGGCTGCACAGCCCATGTCTTCGAGTTCCCGGGCGATGATGGGGTCATCGTTGGTGTAGACCATGATGTCGAAGCCGTCCTTGATCAGCTCTTCTGCCGCTTTCAGGGTGGCCATGACGTCAGGGAACAGGGTTTTCTCGTCGCCGAGCACTTCCAGCTTAACCAGGTTGTGCCCATCCAGCAGTTCCCGCGCCAGGCGGCAGGTGCGCACTGCGGTCTTCTGATCATAGCAGCCGGCGGTGTTGGGCAGGATGGTGAATTTTTCCGGTGGCAGTACGTCCAGGATGTTGGGCTCGTCGCTGTTCTGCCCGATGTTGGTGCGGCGCACAGCAATGGTGACGATCTCGGCGCCGGAGGTATCGATGGCGGCGCGGGTTTCGTCCATGTCCTTGTATTTGCCCGTGCCGACGAGCAGGCGGGATGAAAACTCGCGCCCTGCGACGCTGAAGGTATCTTTGTCTGACATTGATTTACTACTCGTGAGAATGTGGATGTTGTGATTCTACCCTGAAAATCCGGGCAGGATTCAGCCGCCGCCGATGGCCTGCACGATTTCCACGGCATCGCCTTCGTGCAGCAGGTGTTCAGCATGCTGGCTGCGGGGTATCAGTTCTTCATTGACCTCTACCGCATATCTTGTGCCTTCGAGGGTCATGCCGTCGATCAGGGCTGCCAGGGTCAGGTTGTCATCGACGCGGGTTTTTTCGCCGTTTACCGATATATTCATGGACGCGCCATATGTGGGTTATAACTGGATCGATTTTACACTAAAATCAGGGGTTCATCGTGCTTTGGGGGGAGCGTCTGCATGCAAAAATTCCATGAAAATCTCATATCGGTCGAAGAGGCGGTAACGCTGGACGGTGTTTTTGCACGCCGTTTGCACCGCTCCCCGGAGGGGCTGGCCTACCGCTATTATGATCGGCCCAACCGGGAGTGGCGCAGTTATACATGGACAGAAATGGCAAGGCAGGTCGCCCGCTGGCAGAAAGCACTGGGCCAGGAAAAACTGCGCCCGGGAGACCGGGTGGCGATTCTTTTGCGCAACTGTCCCGAGTGGGTGATGTGGGACCAGGCGGCTCTGAGCCTGGGGCTGGTAACCGTGCCCCTGTACACAGACGACCGGCCGGACAATATCGCCTACATCCTGGAAGAGTCAGGTGTAAAGGCGTTGCTGGTGCAGGATGCCGGTCGCTGGAAACGCCTCGTTCCCTCGCTTCCCGAAGACGGGGAAGGCAAACTGCAGCGGGTGATTCTGCTCGATGGCGGCAACGAAGCCGGCAAGTTCAGTCGCAACGATGAGCGTATCCGGCTCGCGGCAGACTGGCTGCCCGCCCAGGGTGGTGAGTTGCAGGTAAGACAGGGTGCCGACCCTCATTCCCTGGCTTCCATCGTCTATACCTCGGGCACCACCGGACGGTCCAAAGGTGTGATGCTCAGTCATCACAACATGCTTTCTGTTGCGCACGGCGGCGTAACCCTCCTGGACTGCTATGAGGAAGATGTGTTTCTTTCCTTCCTGCCTCTTTCGCATACCCTGGAGCGC
>DRLF01000361.1 GCA_011051425.1 Thiolapillus brandeum
TCCCAGCGATGTGATTCGTATTTTTCCTTGGTATCCAGAGTGCCGAGAATTTCGTGCAGCACATCCTTGTAGGCGAGCACCTTGGCGACCATTTTGGGACCAAAAGCCTTGGGCACATGACAGTCCGCACAGACAGCCCGGACACCCGATGCGCTCTTGTAATGAACAGTTTCCTTGTACTCTTCGAGATTCACTTTCATGGAATGACAGGACGTGCAAAAAGCCATTTCATTGGTGGCTGACAGCCCCATGTTGAAAAGACCCGTGAATATCACGCCTGCAAAAAATATGATTATAGCCAGACCAAGGCTTATACGTTGCGCCACAGCATACCCCCACTTATTTCGCTGGTTTCAAACATAGTGCCTGCAGGCAAACCGGCCTGCCGACCAGGACAGCCATGACCTCTCTTGTGGAAGTTCTCGGGCTGTCCATAACAGATAATTATTCTTGAAAACCTGAATTCATGAAATCAGGCTGAAGGTCATCCCCATGACCTCTCTTTATTCTTATTCAGCATACACCACATGTGGCAGCCAAGTCGCCAATTGCGGCCACCATGCCAGCATCCCCAGCATGATGAGCTGTATGATGATGAATGGTAGCACACCGCGATAGATCGCGCTTGTGGTGACCTCCGGCGGCGCCACTCCACGCAAATAGAACAGGGCAAAACCGAACGGCGGTGTCAGGAAAGAAGTCTGCAGGTTGATGGCGATCATGATGCCCAGCCATACCGGATCCAGCCCCATGGCCAGCAGGATAGGCCCCACGATGGGCACAACCACGAAAGTGATCTCGATGAAATCCAGAATAAAGCCCAGCAGGAACATGAGCAACATCACCACCGCCACGGCGCCAACCACTCCACCCGGGAGGCTGGTCAGCAGTTCACTGACCCGGTCGTCACCGCCGAAGCCGCGAAACACCAGGGAAAACACCGCCGCCCCGATAAAGATCATGAACACCATGCTGGTAACCTTGACCGTGGACTCCATCACCTCACGCAAGGATTTCATATTCAGTTCCCGGCGCTGGGCGGCCAGCAGCATAGCACCCACGGCACCGACAGAAGCCGCTTCCGTGGGCGTCGCCAGTCCGCCCAGGATCGAACCCAGTACCGCAACGATGAGCAACAGAGGCGGCATCAGCACCGTCAGCACCCGCCACCACAGCGCGGCCTGACCGGCAGTATCATCCCTGGCTGCCGGCAGTCGTTTTGGCTGAAAAAAAGCCACACCGATCAGGTACAGCAGATACATGAGGACCAGCCCAAGACCGGGGATGACCGCACCCACGAAAAGATCACCCACGGAAACGGTTTCCAGGTTCCAGATACCCATTTCCAGCTGTGCCTGCTGGTAGGCGGACGACAGCACGTCTCCCAGCAGCACCAGCACGATGGAAGGCGGGATGATCTGTCCCAGGGTGCCCGAAGCACAGATAGTGCCCGCTGCAATGGCAGGATCATAATTGCGTTTGAGCATGGTCGGCAGGGACAGCAGCCCCATGGTCACTACGGTGGCACCGACAATGCCCGTGCTTGCCGCCAGCAGCATACCCACCAGGGTCACCGAGATACCCAGGCCGCCGCGCAAGCCGCCAAACAGTGCCGCCATGGTATCGAGCAGGCTCTCGGCCACCTTGGAACGTTCCAGCATCACGCCCATGAATACGAACAGCGGCACGGCAATGAGGGTTTCATTGGTCATGATGCCGTACAGCCGGTTGGGCAGAGCCTGCAGGAAGGCATCGTCGAACAGCTCCGCCCATTCCCCCAGAAAAGCGAACATCAGTGAGACCCCACCCAGGGTAAAGGCCACGGGATAGCCCAGCATCAGCACCAGGGCCACCACACCGAACAGGATGAAAGGCATCCAGTCAGCCATGTTCATCCCCGCGAATGATCTGCAAACTGCGCAGCAGCAGTGCCAGCCCCTGCAACATCATCGCCACCGGCATGAGCAGCAGCAGCGTCTTAAGCAGGAACACCCCCGGCAGCCCCCCTGCTTCCCGTGAACCTTCCATCACCTTCCAGGACTCGGCCACGTACTCCCAGCTGATCCAGACAATGAAGCTCATCATGGGAAACAGCAGCAACAGCGTACCCAGCAGGTTTACCCAAGCCCGTCCCCGCTCACTGAACTTCTGGTAGAAGATATCCACCCGCACATGGCCCTGATGTCTTAGCGTGTAGGCAGCCCCCAGCATGAACACCAGGGAGTGAAGATAGGTGATGGACTCCTGCATGGCGATCCACCCCGTATCCAGCGCATAGCGCAACACCACCACCGCGAAGGTGACCAGTACCATCAGCAGGGTTCCCCAGGCGATGACCCGCCCGGTGACTTCCGCGAGGGACTCCAGTATGCGAATGAGGTTTTTCAAGATTCAGGCAGGCAGTTTTCTACCAGCGGAGAAACACCCATTGGGGAACGACCACACCGGTAGGATCGTCTTCCTGGGTATCCATCTGACCGTCCCCATTCAGATCCATCAGGTAGTAGGGAGGACCTTTCTTCGGCACGATCTTGACCATGTAGAGCTGTCCGTTGACACGGTATTCATGAATCGTTCTCGAACCCTGCTGCCGGATGGTGACCTCCGGCTCCAGTTCTTCCTCCCCTTCCTGTGCCGGCGGAGGCGGTGGCGGCGGCGGTTCATCCTCAGCCCAGAGCGAGGCAACGGGAAAAAGCAGCAGGAGGATCAGCAACAGTGGCTTCATGGCCGGATTCCGGAAACAGAAAAACATGATTATAACTCCAAAAGAATTTCCAGCTCATCCGCCGAAGGCTCGA
>DRLF01000362.1 GCA_011051425.1 Thiolapillus brandeum
TCATGCCTTCTCATCCAGCAGAATGTGCGGCAGATTTTCTTCGGGCGCCGCCGCTTCCGGCGCCGTGCCATGGTGGGCCTTGAGGGCACCCACGGTAAGCCCCACCGCCCGGTAGCGTTGTTGCAGCAGGTTCAGGTGTTCATCAATCAAGGCGGCAGTCTGCGGATTCTCGGCCCAGAAATGGGTGTGCACAAGCGTCCCGGCAAGGCTGACGCGGGCTTGCAGCGGGCCCAGTCCATCCAGCATCAGGGCCAGGTTTACCGTCCAGTGCGTTGTCTTCTTCTGTGTCTTTTGTTTCGCGTCTTTATCGATGCGCAATTGAATCAGATCAATGTTGTCACCGGCGCGCACCGGCAGTTCCACAATCCAGCTGCGTTTGCCATCGTCGTCCACGGTACTGGAAACCAGTTGACTCAATTGAATCCGCGCCAGGGCGCTTTCCACGGTGCGCAACAGGTCCGCCAGCGCCTGTTGGAATTGCGGCGCGAGGCTTGGTGTCTGGATTGGTGCCTGGTTGGTTGCTGGCGTTGATGCCTGTCTTGAAGCATGTGTTGAAGCATGAGTTGCAGCGGTTGCCCCTGCATGGCCGGGGGGGTGAGACTGCGCCTGGCCAGGCATGTTGCCGCCCGGCGTGGCAGCCGAGGATGAGCGCAGATTCAACAGGCTCAGCAACAGCCCCAGCAGGCCGGTCTTGAAATCCGCCGGCGGAGGCGTTGGACTGGGCTGCTGCAATGTCTGCGCCAGGCGCGCCTCGAGAAACAACCCGGACTGGGACACGGCCCGTTTCAGGCCGTCTGCATTGCGCACCGATTGAATGTTCGGAAGGTCGACCAACACCCTGCGCACCTGTTCGATAAAGGGTTGGGGCAGGGGTGATCCGGGCTGGGAGGACTTGCCGGTAATCCCCGCGATGCCGGCATTATCGGGCCGTGCCACTTGCGCCAGCTGCTTGAGCAAGGCGGGTAGCGGCGCCTGCTGCGGCAGGGTGTTGCGCAGGGCCTGGGCGATGGCGGTTCTGTTGCTCTGGGCCGTTACCGGGGGAGTGAGAATCTTCAGACTGGCGATGGTCCCGGGAGTGACTACTTCCAGTTTGACGGTCTGCGTCGAGGTGACGGGCAGGGGCTGCGACAGTTGCACCCGGACGCGCTGACCGGCCAATTCCAGTATGGCGCTGGGCTGCCGGCTGCCCGCCGCCGGAATCAGTTGTCCACTGAGAGCTTGCCCGGTCTGAAAAAGCGTCAGCAATTGCGGCTGAGGGGGCAGGCTCAGGGTCACGGGCGGGGAGGCGCCCGGTGTGCTGGCCAGGGTTTTCAGTATCGTCATCGCCACCTGGCCGGTCACTTCCAATTGCAGGGCCTGGCCGGGTTTGAGAGGGAAGGTGGTCTGCGCCAGCAGCAGGGCGCCGCTGATATTCACCGTGCCCTGGCCGTTTCTGGGGGCGGAAACCACGCGGGCGTTCAGCAGTTGCCCCACCTTCCAGGCGTCCACCACCGCCTGGGGCGACTTCGCCAGCAGGGCGGTGTCCATGGAGTTGCGGATACCGGGAATATCCATGGCTGTCAGTGGTTCCGGTGCATGTCGCCGGCGGAAAATTGTGCTAAATGAATCATGAAATCTGCCGACCTGTTAATGGATCGTAGGCGAAAAACGTAAACACCATCTTAACCCATACTCGGCCGCACAGCAGGGGAACCCGATGTCGAATAATCAATTGTGGTACACCCGCCGGGATGACCAGATCCGTGGTCCCTTCCCGGCGCCGCAAATCTCTCGGTTCATTCTGCTGGGACGCATCATCGACACCGATGAGTTGAGCACGGATCAGCGCAACTGGCAAAAGGTGTCGGAAGTGCCGGTACTGGTGCCCGAAGAACTCAAGGCCGACCTTAGTGATCCCGAGGCCTACCAGAAGCTGATGATCGCCCGCATGCGCGAGGACGAGCGCAACGCCCGCGATCGCCGCGATGGCACCAAGCCCGGCGAGCCCATGCCCGAGCGGCGCAAGGCCGACAAGGGACGGCGCAAGGATGAAGAAGAAGCCATGATCCGCCATCGCGAGATCAAGACCGCCATCGCCGAGGCCGCCGCCCAGCGCAAGCAGCATTACTTTCTGCGCGGCGTATTGGCCACCCTGTTCCTGGTGAGCATCATCGGCGCCGCCTGGTATTTCCAACCCTGGCAGGAGGAGGGCAGCGCGGCCGATTGCAACGCCCTGCCGCAACCCTGGGTGAACTGGAACAACTGTCTCATGGAAGGCGTGAAACTGGTGACCGCCGATTTGCGCGGCGCGCACCTGCGTAACACCAACCTGGCTGGTGCCGACCTGCGCGGTGCGCAACTGGCCGGGGCTGATATCGCCTATGCCAACCTGGTGGGGGCCAAGGTATCCGGCGCGGAACTGCCGCAGGCCATCCTGCTGGGCGCTAATCTGCGCAACGCCGATGTCTCCAGCGCCAACCTGCACGGCGCCGATCTTTCATACGCCATCCTCCAGGGCACGGACCTTACCAACGCCGACCTCACGGAAAGTAACCTCAACAACGCCGACCTGACCGGTGCAAAACTGAAAACCGCCAGGCTGCAAGGCGCCCGACTGGATCATGCGATCTGGGTGGATGGTGGCGTGTGTGCTACGGGGTCGCTAGGTAGGTGTAACAAGAAATAGATCAACTCAGTATGATATCCTGGTTTTCCATCACTGCCGGTAATCCTTATTTTCGACATATTAAGGGTCTCAAAATTGGTTTAACAGACATCGGTGAGCAATTAGTCACATTGGGCGTTCCTGAAGCGTCAGTGAATGAAGGCAAGTTATCACATAGTGTACTTATACAATGTCAAACTCGGTGGGAGCGCCTTTCCAGGCGCGAATCGCGCCTGGAAAGGCGCTCCTACACGGGGAAATAACCTTGTAGAAATCATATTGAGACAATTAATAAAAATGGGGCTGTTGAAATTTCAATGTAGGATCCCTGCAGCCTCGTAAATGTTATTTCAGTCATTCCGGCGAATGCCGGAATCCAGAATGCCGTAGAAAGGGTAATCCAAAAAGAGAACAATAAATTTATCCCGCCTGAGTGGGACCTATTAAAACAGGACTCAGTCGAAAGCCAGCTCCAGATTTCGCGCAATCTCTCCTAATCGTTTGTCGCGTGTCCAGATGGCAGCCGTATCCGTCAAGGCAGCAGAGGCCAACAGGTGTGCGTCGATGAAACCGATTCCCTGCCCCATCAATTTTTTGTGCTCGATCAGATGCAGCACTTCCTCCTGAGAAGCGAGCACGGCCCGGGGCAGATCGTCGAGCAGCTGGAGTAATTCATCCCGGTTGTGCAGATTTCCGCAGGCCAACTCGCCGATCACAAAGGGATGTATTACGACCTGGCTGCGGTTGAGCAGGTCGGCCAGCCGCTCA
>DRLF01000363.1 GCA_011051425.1 Thiolapillus brandeum
GATGCTGCGGCAGCGATGATCCGTCCCCTGTCCAATGTGGATATGGAAAAGACCCGCCGCACCGCGACGGGATTGCCGGAGCTGGACCGGGTGCTGGGTGGTGGCCTGGTGCAGGGGTCTGTGGTGCTCATCGGCGGTGATCCCGGCATCGGTAAATCCACCCTGCTGATCCAGGCGCTGGCCAGTCTTTCGGAGTACATGGAGCCCCTCTATGTGAGCGGTGAGGAATCTGCGGAGCAGATCAGTTTGCGGGCCGCGCGCCTGGGGCTTCCTGTGGACAGGCTGCAGCTGCTCACCGAAACCTGTGTGGAGCGGATACTGACCCTGGCGGCGAAGCACCGTCCCAGTGTCATGGTCATGGACTCCATTCAGACCTTCTATTCGGAACAGCTGCAGTCCGCGCCCGGTGCCGTGGCCCAGGTGCGCGAATCTGCGGCTCAGCTGGTGCGTTTCGCCAAGCAGACAGGTATCAGCCTGTTTCTGGTGGGTCATGTCACCAAGGAAGGGGCGCTGGCCGGTCCCCGCGTGCTGGAACACATGGTGGACACGGTGCTCTATTTCGAGGGTGAGGCAGGCAGCCAGATCCGGCTGGTGCGCGCCATCAAGAACCGTTTCGGTGCGGTCAACGAACTGGGTGTGTTCGCCATGACCGACAAAGGACTGAAAGAGGTCAGCAACCCGTCAGCCATCTTTCTGTCCCGCCATGAGGAACAGATCGCCGGCAGCGCCATACTGGTGACCCGGGAAGGCACCCGTCCCCTGCTGGTGGAGGTGCAGGCGCTGGTGGATCAGAGCTCTCTGGGCAATCCACGGCGTGTGGCGCTGGGACTGGAGCAGAACCGCCTGGCCATGCTGCTGGCCGTGCTGCACCGCCATGGCGGTATCGGGCTGGTGGATCAGGACGTGTTCCTGAATGTCGTCGGTGGCGTGCGTGTGACCGAGACCGCGGCTGATCTGCCGGTACTGCTGTCGGTGCTGTCCAGCTTCCGTGACCGGCCCCTTCCCCAGGGACTGGCGGCCTTTGGCGAAGTGGGACTGGCGGGCGAGATCCGGCCGGTACCCAGCGGTGCAGACCGGGTGCGCGAGGCTGCCAAGCACGGTTTTACCCGCATCCTGCTGCCTGCGGCCAACAAGCCGCGCAGACCCGTCAAGGGTATCGAAGTGATTCCGGTGCAGCGTCTGTCCCAGGCCTTGTCTGTCCTTTTCGAGTGATGGCTGCCTGGCTTCCGACAACCCTGTTCGACTGGGTGATTCTGCTCTATCTGTGCTGGTGCCTCCTGCGGGGCTGGCGGCGGGGATTCTATCCCGAACTGTATGCCGCACTCAGCGCTGTCCTGCTGCTGGCCATGCTGGCGGGATTCAGCCTGACGACGGTATTGTGGCGTTCTCTCGATCATCTGCTGAATGATTATCTGCATCTGTCGAGGTTGCTGGGACTGCTGTTGCTGCTCGTGCTCATGGTCTGGCTGCTGTGGAAAATACGCGCGTATCTTTCCGGTCTGAAACAGAAAAAATCCAGATCTTCACCGTTCGGGCCGGTGATGGGGCTGTTGCAGGGGGTGTTGTGGGTTACTGTGGTGCTGGCAATCGCACGCATGCTGCCGTTTACGGTTTCCAGCGTGTTGTATTCGACGGCAGCGCGGCTTTGGCGGCCGCTCGTGGGCCTGATTCTCCAGTGATGCGATACAACCCCGGAAAATTCATGAATTACACGCGCCCTCGCTTGTTTCTTGTTTCCACGGGGTATTTTATTCAGTTGCCCGTAATCGCGATACGGGACGCCTTCATAAGATCCCCCGTGAAAACAATATCCTGCGCGATCATCACGCGAATTCATGATATTTCCGGGTAAAAAAGTCTATCCGTTCAAAAAAAGGACATGGCATGTGTGGCACAAGCTCCATATAATCGGATGGTTCAGCACTGGATGCTGCGAATTTGCTGGCCCTGGATACGGGCCGAATAACTACCCAAAGGAAATCACTATGTTTGACAAACCAAAGAAAGAGGCTGAAAAGCCCGCTGCCAAGGCCTCTGCTTCCCCAGCTCCTTCCAAACCTGCTCCGGCAAGCAGCAGCAACAGCGGACAGACCACGACCATCGGCGCTTCGATCAAGCTCAATGGCGAACTGAACGGTGACGAGGATCTGCTGATTCAGGGGCAGGTCGAAGGTAATATCTACCTCAAGCAGCATAATCTCACCATCGGCGAGCAGGGCGTTATCAAGGCCAATGCTTTTGCACGCACCATTACTGTACGCGGTACCCTGACAGGGGATTTGAATGGTGTGGAGAAGGTGACCATCACTTCCACAGGCAAGGTGAGAGGGAATATCGTTTCACCCAAGGTGATACTGGAGGAAGGCGCCACCTTCAAGGGCAGTATCGATATGGATGCCAAGGCAGCCAAGCCTGCATCACAGCCGGCGGCCAGCGCCAAGTCTGCCTGAACCATGGTCTGAGCATGGCACTGTTTGCCAGCCCCAAGAAAAACGTCGCCGGGACGCCGGAGCAACCGCGGTTCGAAGAGCTGGGTTGCCCGGCGTTTGCTTCTCTGGTGGAAAAGATGGATGCGGATCCGGAGCGCAAATACCATGTGCTGGATCTCGCAGCAGCGTCGGGAAATCATATCGAGTTTTTTTCCCGCTTCCGTTGCCGCTACCATATCGGGGATGTGCTGCAGGTGCTTTCCTATCTGGAGCCGCCAGAACCGGAAGAGCCTGCGCCGGATTTCAACCTTATTTTGCCCCTGCATATGAAAGACAAGCTGGATCTGATTCTGGTATGGGACGGATTGAATTATCTGGACAAGGCGTTGCTCCCGGGCTTCAGCGAACATCTCCTGCGCAAGTGCAATCCCGGTGCCTGGGTGCATGCCTTTGTCTACACCCGTGGCGATATGCCAGCCAAACCGGTTTCTTTCGACATTCTTTCCAGCAGCACCATGCGGCGTTCCCTGGGTGAGGGCGCGACAGCGGCTCCCTGCTATCCGCAGCGTGTGCTGGAAAACCTGATGCCGGGTTTCCGCTCTGTGCAGTCCCGTTTGCTGAAAAACGGCGTTCAGGAGTACCTGTTTCAGGTGCAGTAGATGCGTATCCGTGATGTCCAGGTCGGAGATGCAGAAATCCTTTGCGCCATATACAACCATTATATTGAACATACCACGATAACCTTCGACGAACAGTCACTGCAGCCGGAGGCGTTTGCGCTGCAGATCGAGCATGTTTCGCAGCGCTATCCCTGGCTGGTGATTGAAGAGAAAGGACAGGTGCTGGGCTATGCCTATGCCAGTGAGTGGGGATCCAGGAGCGCTTTTCGCTACACCGTGGCAAGCAGTATCTACCTGCACCCGGAGGCGCCGAAGCGAAAGGGTATGGGGGAAATGCTCTACCGTGCCTTGCTTTCACAACTGGCGGACAGAGGGTTTTGCCGGGTTATCGCTGCCATTGCCGTTCCAAATGAAGGCAGTATCGCGTTGCATCAAAAGCTGGGGTTCTCACAGGCAGGCTATTTTCACGCGATGGGTTACAAGTTCCGGCGCTGGATCGACGTGATTTACCTGGAATTGCCCCTGGCATCCGGAAATAGCCGTGTATAATGACCCGACAGGCCTGATGAGGACGGGTTGAGCGATCGACGGGGGTTAAATGGGGAATTTCAGCATCAAGAGGTTTTTTCGGCGTGACCGCGCCCGGGCAGTGCAGGTCATTCGGGACAGACGTCGCAACTACAGGAACGTGCCCGGTGATGATGCCTGTGTCCTGGTCGTGGATGATTCCAAAACCATTCGCTTTGCCCTGAAGAAGATGCTTTCACAGGGTGGCTATCGTGTGCTGGAAGCGGACAACGGCAAGGATGCGATAGAGTTGGCCCAGAATCATGGCCCCGTGCTGATCATCATGGATATCGTTATGCCCGGCCTGAACGGCTTTCAGGCAACGCGCCGCATGCGCAAGCTCAAGGAAACCCGCGATATTCCCATCGTCATCATGAGCGGTAACAAAGAAGCTACAGAGCAGTTCTGGATCGACCGTATCGGCGCCAATGATTTCATGGGCAAGCCATTCAGCCGGCATGATGTGTTCCAGCGCGTGGAACGCACGGTATATCAGAACGAAATTGCCTGATCAGGCAGCACGGTGCGTTTTCATCGGGTTGTGTTGCGTCTTTGTGAGGGCAGGATGCGGGCGGTCTTCACGGCATTGTCCTGTATCTGCAGAATCTCCACCGGATAACCGTTGATCAGCAGGCTGGTGCCTGGCTCGGGAATGCTTTCCAGCTGCTCGATGATCAGTCCGTTGAATGTTCTGGGGCCGTCGGTGGGCAAATCCCAGTCAAAGGTCTTCACCAGGTCACGCACACCTGCGCTACCATTGACCAGATAGCTGCCGTCTTCCTTGGGCTGCACGTCGGAAATACTGTCAGTGGGATCACTGGTGAATTCTCCGACGATCTCTTCCAGCAGATCACTCATGGTGACCAGCCCCAGCACATCACCGTATTCGTCCACCACGAGGCCGACCCGGCGTTTGGCCTTCTGAAAATTCAGCAGTTGTGTGTTCAGGGGTGTGGCTTCGGGAATGAAATACGGGTCCTGGATGAGACTCTGCAGAATGTCCCGGGTGAGATCGCCGCTCATCAGCGCCTGCATGACCTGGCGTGCGTGGATGAAACCCACCACATGATCAATGCTGCCGCGATATACCAGCGCCTGGGTATAGGGCATCTGCCGCAGGTCTTCGAGTAGTTCGTCCCAGGACTCGTCCAGGTCGATGCCGTCGATTTCCTGCCGGGGAATCATGATGTCTTCCACCGTGGCTTTTTCCAGGTCCAGGATACCAAGCAGCATCTTGCGGTGTTTTTTCGGGATGAGCGCACCCGCTTCGTTGACGATGGTTCGCAGTTCTTCCCGCGTTACCGTGTCATTGTTGTCGTCTTCCGGATACACCTTCAGCAGCCGCAGCAGCGCGTTGGCAAAAAGGTTCACCAGCCATACCAGCGGGTAAGAGATTTTCAGCAGCGGTGTATAGATCCACGCGGCGGGGAAGGCCAGTTTCTCCGGGTGCAGGGCAGCGAGTGTCTTGGGTGCGACCTCCGAGAAGATCAGGATGACCAGGGTGAGCAGCCCGGCTGCCAGGGGAATGGCGCCTTCGCCCCCGAGGCGGATGGCCAGGATGGTTGCCAGTGACGACGCCAGGATGTTGACGAAATTGTTGCCCAGCAGGATCAGGCCGATGAGACGTTCCGGCCGTTTCAGCAAGCGTTCCGCAAGCTGCGCTGCTTTGTGTCCTTCATCAGCGAGGTGCCGCAGGCGATACCGGTTCAGGGTCATCAGGGCGGTTTCGGATCCGGAGAAAAAAGCGGAAAGTATGATGAGAACAAACAGGGCGGCAAACAGCCCGCCGATAGGAAGCTCGTCCAATGGTGGTTTACCTGCAATGAAGATAGAATCATTGTCTGTGGTCTGTCGACCGGCTGTCAAGGAGCGGGGGGAGCAAATGAAAAATATTCTGTTGGGGGGCGTACTGGCCGGCATCGTGCTGTTCGTATGGGGAGGCGTGGCGCACATGCTGCTGCCTTTAGGCAAGATGGGGATGCAGGAACTGCCGCATTCAACTAGTGTCACCTATGCCCTGGATCTGGCGCTGGAGGATGCGGGGCTGTATGTGTTTCCCTGGATGGACGCGGACAAGGACATGTCCAAGAAAGCCCTGGCGGAATGGGAAGAGGCTTACCGGGACGGGCCGGTGGGGTTCATTCTCTATCGTCCCCATGGCAGTGATCCCATGGCCAGCCGCCTGTTCGTGATCCAGTTCGTTACTGATCTGGCGGCAGGTTTGCTGGTGGCCGTGCTGCTGTCTTTTACGACCCTGGGTTTCCTGGGGCGTCTGGCGTTCGTGACTGCCATTGGTGTGTTTTCGTGGATGACTTCCAGTATTCCCTGGTGGAACTGGTACGGCTTTCCTGCGGATTTCGTGGCTGGTGCCGGTATCTACATGATCGTGGGCTGGTTTCTTGCTGGATTGGTGTTGGCTCCCCTGGGTGCCCGGCCAAAGCGGCAGCAGCGGGGGGAAATGCTGTAGCCGGGTTCTACAGGATCAGGGCGGCGAGCACCCGCCGGTCTTCTGCCAGCAGGATGTTGTAGGTCCTGCAGGCAGCATGGGTGGGCATGATCTCGTAACCGATGCCCGCCTGCATGAGCGGAATGAACAGGGAAGGGTGGGGAAACAGCTGGTTTGCGCCGCTGCCCAGCAGGATGACATCCGGCTGGTGACTGGCCAGCAGCGCAATGTTTTCCGCCGACAGGTCCTCGAGGCTTTCCAGTTCCCAGGGGTCGAGAAGTCTGTCCGGCATGAGCAGCAGGTTGTGCCGGAATTCGGTGTTACCCACGCGGATTCTGCCTTCCTCATAGGCTTCGATGAGGTATCTGCTGTCGATCTGGTCCTGGGCGAATTTCATGGCGCAATCATACCGCAAGAATGGGCCGCGAGCAGTCCTGCAAACCATGACTGGGCTGTGGCAGCAAGCGCCAATTGAATTTTCCCCCTTGCTCATGTACTTTACTCGTTTGCCTGATTGCATATCTCACCAGAGGTTTCACGTGTCCAGTCCTGAAATGGAAGAATTTCGCCGCATCAAGCGGTTGCCGCCCTATGTCTTCGCCATCGTCAATGAGCTGAAGGCGGAAGCGCGGGCGCGGGGCGAGGACATCATCGATTTCGGCATGGGTAATCCGGATCAGGCGACGCCACAGCATATTGTGGACAAGTTATGCGAGGCCGCCCAGCGCAAGGACACGCACCGTTATTCCATGTCCAAGGGTATTCCGCGCCTGCGCCGGGCCATCTGCAACTGGTACAGGGACCGCTATGAGGTGGATCTCGATCCGGAAACCCAGGCCATCGTCACCATCGGTTCCAAGGAAGGCCTGGCTCACCTGGCGCTGGCCTGTGTGGGACCGGGAGATTCGGTGCTCGTGCCCAATCCGGCTTATCCCATCCATCCCTGGGGATTCGTGATCTCGGGCGCCGATGTACGCCATGTGCCGCTGATCGAGGGCATCGATTTTTTCGAGAAACTTGAAGAAGCCATCAAGGATTCCTGGCCCCGGCCCAAGATGCTGGTGATCAATTTTCCCGGCAATCCCACCAGTCAGTGCGTGGATCTGGATTTCTTCGAGAAGGTGGTGGATATTGCACGGGAACACAATATCTGGGTGATTCATGATCTCGCTTATGCCGACATCGTGTTCGACGGCTACAAGGCGCCATCCATCCTGCAGGTGCCGGGAGCGGAAGAAATTGCCGTGGAATTCTTTTCCCTGTCCAAGAGCTACAATATGCCGGGCTGGCGTGTGGGCTTCATGTGCGGCAACAAGACCCTGGTGGCTGCGCTGGCGCGCATGAAATCCTACCTGGACTACGGCATGTTCACGCCGATACAGGTGGCGGCCATTGCCGCCCTGGAAGGTCCTCAGGAATGCGTGGCCGAGATCCGGGGCATGTACGAGTCCAGGCGCAATGTACTCTGTGACGGCCTGAACAATATCGGCTGGCACGTGGACAGGCCCAAGGCCACCATGTTTGTCTGGGCGCCGATTCCGGAAGCCTACAGAGACATGGGGTCCCTGGAGTTCTCCAAAAAAGTGCTGGTGGAGGCGAAAGTTGCCGTGTCGCCTGGCATTGGTTTTGGAGAATACGGTGATGGCCATGTGCGTTTTGGCCTGATAGAAAACGAACACCGCACCCGCCAGGCGGTGCGCGGTATCCGGGACATGTTCCGCAAGGACGGGCTGTTGCAGGACTGACGGGAAAAGCATCGCAGGCAACACTGACGTAAACATAAAGACAAGTACTGGACTCGGTTTCCTTGTTCGAGTCATAGCTGATATTCAGGAGAAGTGGTTTGGAACCCGTAAAAGTAGGATTGTTGGGATTGGGCACCGTCGGTGGTGGCACCATGAATGTACTACATCGCAATGCAGCGGAAATCAGTCGTCGCGCCGGCCGTGACATCGTTGTCAGTCATGCCGCTGCCAGGGAATATGATCCGGAGAGTATCGACAGCCTCGAAGGCGTCACGGTATCCGACGATGCATTTGCCGTGGTTCGTGATCCGGCAGTGGATGTGGTGGTGGAACTCATCGGCGGCTACTCACCGGCCAAGGAACTGGTGCTCGAAGCCATTGCCAACGGCAAGCATGTGGTCACGGCCAACAAGGCGCTGATTGCCCTCCACGGCAATGAAATCTTCAGCGCAGCCCAGGCAAAGGGCGTCACCGTGGCTTTCGAGGCGGCGGTGGCCGGTGGCATTCCCATCATCAAGGCCCTGCGAGAGGGCCTGGCGGCCAACCATATCGAATGGATTGCAGGCATCATCAATGGCACGGGAAATTTCATTCTCACGGAAATGCGTGACAAGGGCAGGGACTTTGCCGACGTGCTGAGGGAAGCCCAGGAACTGGGCTATGCGGAAGCCGATCCCACGTTTGATGTGGAGGGTATCGACGCCGCCCACAAGCTGACCATACTGGCTTCCCTGGCGTTCGGCATTCCTTTGCAGTTCGACAGATGCTACACGGAAGGTATCGGAAAGATAGAGTCCCAGGACGTGGAGTATGCCGAAGAACTGGGCTACCGCATCAAGCACCTGGGTGTCACCCGGCGCACGGAAGCAGGCGTGGAGCTGCGTGTGCATCCCACGCTGATTCCCGAGCGCCGTCTCATTGCCAATGTGGACGGTGTCATGAACGCCGTGCTGGTGAAAGGCGATGCGGTGGGGCCGACGCTGTACTACGGTGCCGGCGCCGGTTCCTTGCCCACGGCTTCTGCCGTGGTGGCGGACATCATCGATATCGCCCGTGCGCTGACGGTGGATCCCGACAGCCGAGTGCCTCATCTGGCTTTCCAGCCCGATGAGCTTTCGGATCTTCCTGTGCTGGGGATGGATCAGGTGGAAACCGCGTTCTACCTGCGGCTCACGGTGGAAGACAAGCCTGGTGTGCTGGCCCGGGTGACGGGCATCCTGGGCGATTCCGGTATCAGCATCGAGGCGGTGAAACAGAAAGAACCCCTGGAAGGCGAAACCCAGGTGCCCCTGGTGCTCCTTACCCACCGGGTCCTCGAAGGCGACATGGACAAGGCTCTGGCAGCCATCGAGTCCATGGAGACAGTGAAGAGTGTTTCCCGCATCCGGGTGGAATACCTGGACTGAGATCCCGCAGGGGCCGGAGCCACGAAAGGCGGCTGCGGCCCGCAGTTCCTCAATCGCAGCCCGAAACAGGTATAATCGGGAAAATTTCCTTTTCCTGTAACCGAATCCCATGAAGTTTATCGAAACCCGGGGCAACGACGGCAGCAAGCCGGTCGCCGTGAGCTTTTCCCAGGCCATCCTCAGTCCTCTGTCCTCCTTCGGCGGCATCTATGCTCCCGAGCATATCCCACAACTGGCGCCGGACTTCCTGGCAAATCATCTGGACAAGGACTACAAGACTCTCGCGCGGGACATCCTGTCGGCCTTCGGCGTGGATCTCGAAGACGGTCTGGTGGAAGCGGCCCTGTCCACCTATGACGGTTTCGATGATCCGGAGAATCCTGTTCCCGTGGTGCAGATCGGCGAGCGGCTGCATGTCAGCGAGCTCTACCACGGGCCGACCCGGGCCTTCAAGGACATGGCCCTGCAGCCTTTTGGCGTGGTTCTGTCCGGCCTGGCCCAGGCGCGGGATGAACACTACCTGATCATGGCGGCCACCAGTGGCGATACCGGTCCCGCTGCCCTGGACACCTTCCGCAACAAGCCCAACATC
>DRLF01000364.1 GCA_011051425.1 Thiolapillus brandeum
AATGCCTGTATCCTCATGGATACGCTTTGCGAGCGATACCGCATCGGTTTCCGGCAGTTGCTGATCCAGCAGTACCACGCGATAGGGGTCACCGCGGGTGGCCCCCCCACGCAAAACCTCCAGAGCGGCATCGGCCGTGGTGACGCTGTGATTGCGCATGCCCCAGGCGATGACCTGGTTCAGGAGTATCTCCCTGCTTACAGGATGGCTGTCCACCACCAGCACTCGCACACCCTGGAGACTCTCGTCTGACAGGTCGGGCATGGTTTCTTCTGTCTCAGCCGTTTCCAGTTCGACCGTAAACAGGAAACTGGCGCCTTGACCTGGAGTGCTTTTAAGTGCCAGCTCTCCCCCCATCAGTTTTACGAGCCGCCTGGCGATGGCAAGCCCGAGACCTGTGCCGCCATGACGCCGTGTCGTGGAACCGTCCATCTGGCTGAACGCGTGAAAAACCCTTCGCTGCTGGTCCGCGGGTATGCCAGGCCCGGTATCAGAAACCTCGAATGAAATGCGTTGTGTCTTCCGGTTCAGATCTTCAGCCCGCACCCGGAGACGCACTTCACCCCGTTCGGTGAACTTGATGGCGTTGCTCATGAGGTTTACCAGCACCTGGCGCAGGCGCACGGCATCACCACGCACGTGGGTCGGCAGATCAGGCGGAAGATTGGGCAGCAGCTCCAGCCCCTTTCTGTAGGCCTGGTTGGCCATGAGTTCCAGCGTGTCTTCGAGAAGATTGCGCAGATTGAAGACATCATTGGCGAGCTGCATCTTGTTCGCCTCTATCTTGGAGAAATCGAGGATGTCGTTGATGACTCCCATCAGGCTCTCTGCGGAACGGTGGGCGATGTCCGCCAGGCGGCGGGTATGCATATCCAGGCCGCTGTCGAGCAACAACTCGGTCATTCCCATGACGCCGTTCATGGGCGTACGGATCTCGTGGCTCATGGTCGCGAGGAATTCGCTTTTGGCCTTGTTGGCGGCCTCCGCTGTTTCCTTTGCCTTTTTCAGGCTGCTCGTACGCTCATCGACCTTCTGTTCAAGCTCTTCGCGGTAGGAGGCCAGTTTGTTGTCACGCTCCTCGATTTGTCCCAGCATGCTGTTGAAATTGTCGACGATGGTGCCGATTTCATCATTTTCACCAGGGGTCAGACGCAGGCTGAAGTCCTGTTTTTCCGAGACTTTCTGCATGCCTTCCACCAGGTTTCGTATGGGAGTGGATATCTTTTTCTGCAGACGGTTGGAAAGCAGGAAGGCAGCACCCATGACCAGCAGCCAGAAGAACGAGACCAGCAACAGGTATTCGGTTATGCGTGCAAAGAGCTGGTTGAGGTTGGTGTGCAGCACCACATTGCCCAGGTATTCATTCCCCAGATACACAGGCATGTAGGTGCCGATATGGTTGTCGTGAATACGATGGTGCGAAAAAGCCTGTGATTCGGAGGCAAAACCGGCTGTCCAGTTCGCCACCTCTTTCTGAACGGCAGGCAGGGAGACTTTCTTCCGGCTGTATTCGGCGAGCGGTGTGCCATCCGTCCGGGAGAGGACGGCATAATCCACGGAAGGCTCGGACTGCAAGGAACTGAGAAGACGGTTTGCTGTTTTCTGATCCCCGAAGCTCAGCGCGGCAGTGGAGTTTGTTGCAATGAAATGCGCCAGCACTTCCGCACGTTCCACCAGTGTCTGACGGTAGCTGTAGAACTCGATGGCGAGGTAGATGACCGAACTCAACAGCAAAGCCCCTCCGGTCACCAGCAGGATCATGTTGCGCAGCTTCTGTGCGATGGTGCTTGTTTTACGGGCAATCATGGTTGTACGGTCTCTACGATAGTGGCCAGATCAAGGAGGGGGGCAGCAATCTTGAGTCCGGCCCGGTCAGCCTGCTGCACATTGATTCTGAAACCGATGTGTTTGTGTCCACGGGTGAATTCGATCATTCCTCCCTTTTCTGCAAATGTTGCGACATCGCCGATGGTCAGGATGGGCAAATGCGCCAGCGAATGCAGTATGGTTTTCAGGAAGGGACGCTTGGATTCACTGACAAAGAGGATCTGACAGCTGCTGTTCACCGCTTCAGACTGGGCAAAGCGCTGAATATGAATGGGCAGGTCGCCGACCTGACGCGCTTCCAGTGTATCGAGGGCACTGCCGAAATCATCCTGACCCAGGATGCAGATACCAAAGCGCTTTCTTTCCTGAATGCTCTGGGGCCATTCGACAAACTTTGTCAGTTTGTAGATCAGGGCTGCCTTGAGTTTGTATTCAGGAGATACGGCGCCCGCTGAGAGCAGGTCTGCCGGCAGTAACGCCAATAGCACAAGCAGCGCACAACAGATGTTCCGCCATACATTGATGCATGTATGCCGGCTCATCCTGCCCACCACGACTTTTCTGCGCTAAGCTTCATCATCAGAAATGCCAGAGTACCTGCGCATGGAATGAGCGGTCGATCTCGGTGGGCATGAGGTAGCTCTCGCCTACAAACTCCAGATGCCGTTTGTCGAACAGGTTACGCCCCACCAGTGACAGTTCAAGATCTTCGTTGGGGTGCCAGGCAAAACGGATATTCATGCTGGTATAGCCGGGTACAGGTGTTTCCCGAAGGTAGGCGGGACGGTCGATATGCCCTGAATGGTAGACCCAGAGATCCAGGCTCAGGTCGTTACTGAGATCCATCAGGGAGCGCAGCGAAGCCTGGTGAGCAGGGGTTGAAAGCCCGTTCGGGGCGATAGAGCCGAGAAAGGAGCTGTCCGCGTCCAGGGTCGTGGAAATAGCGTAGTAGCTGTAACCCAGCTGCAACCGCCACCATTCCCTGGGTTGCCAGTCCACAGACAACTCCATGCCGTGACTGTCACCGAGCAGATTGTTATCGAAAACCAGATAAGGCATCCCTTCGGGCGAAAGCTGCTGTTCCAGGGTTTCCAGCTGGCTGTAGTCGTGATAATAGGCTGACAGGTCCACAGCCAGGTCGTCTCTTGGCTGGAAACGCAAGCCGAGTTCATAGGCCAGCAGTATTTCCGATTTGAACTGATCAGTGCCATAGCCATGTACCACCAGAGGAGGATCAGGTGGGGGTGATGGCACGATCTGGAAGACGATATCTGCACTGCGTTCCACTCTTGAAGGCATTCTCACCGCACGTGAAACGGCGCCCCACAGGGTGGTGCGGCTGTCCACCAGCCAAAGCAGCCGGCCTGTGGGCTGCACTTCCAGCCCCGTATAGTCGTTGTGCTCGAACTTGGAGCCAAGAATCAGGCGCAACTGATCAGGCAGCAGCGCTATCTCATCCTGCAGAAAAAAACTGTAGAGATTGGTCCTCTGGCTGTCCGGCAGGACTTTGGCCATGAATGTATTGTCAAATTGGTCCTTAACGCGGCGATAGCTGAGTCCCCACACCACATCATGCTTCGGCAAGGGCTGAAATCTGTGTTGAAAGTCCAGATCCAGGGTGTCGTATGACTGAGTCGAAAATTCTTCGGATCGCTCGCTGTGGTCATAGTAGACCTGCAGTGTGGCAACCGAGTCCTGGCCTGACCGATGCTCCCACCGGCCGAGAAGATTCCAGCCTGAGGCGTCAATGCTGTCTTCCACCAGCGGGTCAACGTAGTAGGGTGCGGAAGGTGCATTGGCGGGGTCGGAAGGATCGAGCCAGTAGTTTGCCGTCTGCTGCTCGTCAGCATCATAGACATCGCCCTGGAACGTCCAGCTGTTGAGGGCAGAAGCTGTGCCATCGAC
>DRLF01000365.1 GCA_011051425.1 Thiolapillus brandeum
TATTGCGTCCCGGTTTGGGAATGATATGAACGGAATGTAAAATAATTGCATCGAATCGGTTGTCTCGCCCTTAAGTTCGGTTTCATGTTTCCTGTTGTCTGCGGAATTCCCCGGCGCACAATCAAGAAAACGAATTGTTGTCATGGTCTAAACTTGATGGATAAACAACAAGGAGAGAGAACATGTCCCCAAGAGTTTTTACCCTGTGTTTGCTGTTGGCCCTGTCGTATGAAGGCCTGGCCGGCAAGCGCGTCAATACCCCCTATGAAGACCCGAAAGCGGTTTTTGATTTTTATTTCGATGATCCCCGCCATATCAACAGCGCCCTGTTCTGGTTACGGTCCTACATGAACCCCCTGATGGAAGCGCCCTATAACCTCGCGCCCGAGTTTATGGATATCGTGGTGGTGATTCACGGTACAGAGATCGTGACCGTGGCCAAGGCCAACCAGAAAAAGTATGCTGAAGCCGTGGGTCGGATGGGCTATTACGCCAGCCTGGGTGTAAAGTTCCGTGTTTGTGGTCTGGCCGCGGCCGACTATGGGTACAGGGCTGAGGATTTCCAGGATTTCATCGAGGTCGTGCCATCCGCCATAACCGAACTGGGCCATTGGCAGCAGAAAGGCTATGCATTGATCACACCCGCTATTCTGGATAAGAAGTTTTCCATCGAGGAAATTCGTTGAAACGCTCCTGAAAAAAAGAGCATGATGCCGCTGTTTTCTTGGGGCAATTAGGCGCCATTTCTGGTTTTTTCCGGGACTCCAAAATACTCTGCTGACGAGGGTAACTGTGGTATCTTAAAGCCGATTCATGGTTGTCTTTCCGGAGTTACTTCAAAGCTGATGGTCAGCACTGTTTCCCATCTTCCCGAAACCGGCAGTCTGGGCCAGGAGCATTTGACGGCCTGGCTTGCCGCCCTGGCCGGTCATCGCAGCCGGCAAGAGATCCATGCCATTTCGCAGGCCCTGGATATTGTTCACCAGGTACATGACGAAGAGCCTACCTTCGGCGGCATGCAGCATCAGCTGGCGCTGGTGCAGACGGCGGATATTCTCTATCAGCTGAACCTGGATACCGAGGCGCTCATCGCTGCCTTGCTTTCGGATCTGCCCAATGCCGAACTGGAACTGGTCGCGCCTTTTGGAGAACGAGTGCAGACCATGATCCGCGATCTGGTGCGCATCCGCACCGTAGCGGTAACGGGCAGCAGCGACACCAGCGAGAAACAGAGTGAAAACCTGCGCCGCATGCTGCTGGGACTGGCGGATGACGTGAGGGTGGTGTTGATCGTGCTGGCCAAGCGCCTGCAGCTGATGCGGGTGATAGGCGACTTGGACGCCGAAGATCAGCAGCGCATCGCTGATGTCACCCAGCGCATTCATGCGCCCCTGGCCAACCGCCTGGGCATCTGGCAGATCAAATGGGAGCTGGAAGACCGTTCCCTGAGGGTGCTGCATCCCAATGCCTATCGGCAGATTGCCAATGCACTGGAAGAAAAAAGGGAAGAGCGGGAGCGCTTCATCGAACAGGTGGTCGCCCGCCTGGAGAAGCAGTGCAAGGAGCACAGCATTGCGGCCGACATCAGTGGCCGTCCCAAGCACATCTACAGCATCTGGAAGAAGATGCAGCGCAAGGGTGTGGATTTTACCGAGATCTTCGACGTGCGTGCCGTGCGGGTGCTGGTGGATACGGTCGCGCAATGCTACGAGGTGCTGGGCATGGTGCACGGAGACTGGCAGCCTATTCCCAGGGAGTTTGATGATTACATTGCGCACCCCAAGGAAAATGGCTACCGTTCCCTGCATACCGCCGTGGTGGGGGATGACGGCAAGCCGCTGGAGGTCCAGATCCGTACCCGCGAGATGCATGAACACGCCGAGTGCGGCGTGGCGGCGCACTGGCGCTACAAGGAAGACGGCAAAGGGGATGCGGAACTGGAACGCCGTATCGAGTGGATGCGGGCCTGGCTGGAAGAACCGGGAGAAGCCTCCGCCGAAGAGGTCGATGCGGAATTTGAAGCACAGCGTATCTACGTGCTCACACCTGACGGCAAGGTCGTGGAACTGCCCCGTGGCGCCACCGCCGTGGATTTTGCCTATGCCATTCACAGTTCTGTGGGGCACCGTTGCCGCGGCGCCAAAGCCGACGGAAAGATGATCTCCCTCACCCAGCCCCTGGAGAGCGGACAGACCGTCGAAATCATCACCGCCAAGGAAGGGGGACCCAGTCTCGACTGGGCAAACGCCAGCTCGGGCTACGTGGTGACTTCCCGGGCACGCAACCGCATCCGGCACTGGTTCAAACGGCAGGGTTACGAACAGCATGTGCAGCTGGGCAAAGCCAGTCTGGACAAGGAAACCGCCCGTCTCGGTGTCGGCAAGCCTGATCTGGAAGCCCTGCTGCCCAAATACAATTTCAAGTCCGTGGACGATCTGTACGCAGCCATTGGCCGGGGCGAGGTCTCTGCTACCCAGATCGCCAACCTGCAGATCGACACCAGCCGGGACGACGACGAGGAAATAACAGCCAGGGCCGACAGGCGGACCGCCCGCCATACGGGCAAGGCCGGGCAGGTGGTGGTTCAGGGGGTGGATGACCTCATGACTCACACGGCCCGCTGCTGCAAGCCAGTGCCCTACGATCCCATCGTCGGTTACATCACCCGGGGACGGGGGGTGACCATTCACCGGGAAGACTGCAAGGTGGTCAGGCGGCTGCGCGAGGAACAGGCGGAGCGGCTCATTCCCGTCAGCTGGAGTGAGGATCAGCCCATGGGTACGTTTCTCGTGGATGTACAGATCTACGCCCATGACCGCAAGGGGCTGTTGCGCGACATCAGCTCGGTGTTCTCCAATGAAGAAGTGGACGTACTGGGGGTAAAAACCCATACCGACCGGAAGAAGGAGATGGCGAACATGCGGTTCACCGCAGAAGTGACGGATATGGCCCAGCTCAGCAAGGTGCTGGAGAAGCTGGCGCAGATACCCGACGTGCAGGAAGTTCGCCGGCAGACCTGATCAGGCCAGCAGGGCCACGGTCTTGGCTTGCGCATACACCGATTTTCCGGGTTGCAGTTCGAGCAATGCTGCCGATTTGCGCGTGATGCGGGAAAGCAGGGGGATGCCTCCCACCTGCAGTTTTACGGTCACCTGGGAATCGCCGGTTGGCACGATTTCGTCCACGATGGCGGGAAAGATGTTGAGGATGCTGGTGTCCGTCTGCCGCGCCAGGGTCAGGCTCACGTCGCGGGCGATGACCCGCAGGCGCACAACGGTGCCAATAGCCAGGTCTTTTCTTGCTACCGTGAACCTGCCGCCAGGGAAATCCAGACAGGTGAGGGCGTAGGTATCATCGTGTTCGGCGACACGGGCTTCGATGAGTGCTTCGGCATCGTTGCCCCGGGCCAGGGGCAGGTCCACGCGGGTCAGCATGTCGGCGATGGGTCCGGATGCGCTGATCCGACCCTGTTCCATTAGAACCAGGTGATCGGCCAGGCGGGCTACCTCGTCGGGGGAATGGCTGACGTAGATCACGGGAATATCCAGGCGGGCATGCAGCGATTCCAGGTGGGGCAGGATCTCCTGCTTGCGGAGTACATCGAGGGCGGCCAGCGGTTCATCCATGAGCAGCAGTTTGGGGCTGACGGCCAGCGCCCGGGCAATGGCCACCCGCTGGCGTTCACCGCCGGAAAGCTGCCGGGGCTTGCGCATCAACAGCTGGCCGATGTCCAGCAGATCGATGGCATTGTCCAGGGATACCCTGCGCTGATCCGCCGGTACCCGCCTGAGGCCGTATTCCAGGTTTTTCCGTACGTTCAGGTGGGGAAACAGGCTGGCTTCCTGAAAGACATAACCCAGAGGCCGCCGGTGGGGCGGCAGGAAACAGTCCCCGTCCTGCCATACCTGTCCGCCCATCCGGAGTACGCCCCTGGCCTTTGGTTCCAGCCCCGCGATGGCGCGCAGCAGGGTGGTCTTGCCACATCCCGAAGGTCCGAACAGGGCAGTTATGCCTCTGGCGGGAATCCCGAGATCCACATCGAGAAGAAAACCTTCCTTCTCCAGTTTCAGGCTGACCTGAATACTCATTGCTGCGCCACGGCAAAACGGCGGTTGACGGCATACACCAGGATCAGCATCAGGAAGGCCAGCAGCAGCAGGCCGGCGGACAGCAGGTGCGCCTGGCCGTACTCCAGTGACTCGACATGGTCATAGATGGCGATGGACAGCACCTGGGTCCTGCCGGGTATGTTGCCGCCGATCATGAGCACCACCCCGAATTCACCCAGAGTATGGGCAAAGCCCAGCACCGCGGCGGTGAGAAAACCGGAATGTGCCAGGGGCAGGGCGATGGTAAAAAAACGGTCCAGGGGTGAGGCCCGCAGCGTGGCGGCCACTTCAAGGGGGCGGTTGCCGATGGCGGCAAAGGCATTCTGCAGGGGCTGGATCACGAAGGGCATGGAATAGAGCACGGAGCCGATGACCAGACCGGTGAAGCTGAAAGCCAGAGAGGGACCACCCAGGGATTGGGACAGGCTGCCCAGAGGCCCGTTGGGGCCAAGGCTGATGAGCAGATAGAAGCCCAACACCGTGGGAGGCAATACCAGGGGCAGGGCGATGAGCGCTTCGAGAAGGAACTTGAAACGCCATCTGCTGCGGGCCAGCCACCAGGCCAGGGGTGTACCCAGAAGCAGCAGGATGATGGTGGTCAGCCCCGCCAGCCTCAGGGTGATGAACAGGGCGCTGATGTCGGCGTCGCTGAGGCTCATGGCAAGTCGTAACCCGAGTCGCGGATGAGCGCTTGCACTTCATTGCTCCGCATGAAGGCTGCAAATTCCCGGGCGGCTTTTGAAGGCTTGAGTACCACCGCCTGCTGTTCGATGGGCGAATAGAGGTGGGTGGGAACGGCCCAGTGGGAACCGGGCGCCGGTCGCCCGGCTCGTTTGATCTGTGACCATGCGACAAAGCCCAGTTCGGCATTGCCGCTTTTCACAAACTGGAAAGCCTGGCCGATGTTCTCGCCGCGCACGGTGCGGGACTGCAATCTCTGCCACAGGTCCAGCGCCTGGAGTACCTCCCTGGCGGCCTTGCCGTAGGGCGCCAGCCGTGGGTTGGCCATGGCCAGGTGTTTGAAATCCCCCTGCTCGAGGATCTTTCCCTGTGGATCGATGTAAGCAGGCAATGGACTCCAGAGTACCAGTTTGCCCAGGGCGTAGGTGAAGCGGCTGCCGGGCTGGGTGAAACCTTCCGATTCCAGCAGTTCCGGTCGCCGGCTGTCCGCCGCGAAGAACAGATCGAAAGGTGCGCCGTGGCGGATCTGTGCATACTGCTTGCCGGTGGCGCCGACGCTGATATGAACCTTGTGGCCGGTAATCGCTTCGAATCTTTTTGTGATGGTTTTGAGCGTGCCGACAAAATTGCTGGCCACGGCCACGAAGATCTCGTCCGCCATGGTGACGGATGCCGACAACAGCAGCCAGAGTGCCACAACCCGTGTCAGCATACGTCCGGCAATGGACATGCGCAGGTCAGGTCCGGGGATAGCGGGCCTGTAGCCCGCTGTAGATCTGCTGTTCGAAGTCCGCTGCGTCGGCATCCAGCCCCGCGCTGATTTCAGCCAGGTGTTCGTTGTCTTCCCGGTTCTGCCAGGTCTTGATGTAGCTGCCGTCCTTGTAACCGTGATCCTGGCGGAAGCGGTTGAGCACATTCTTGCCCACGTAGATGCGATACAGATCATCGAAGCTGCTGTCCACGTCCGCCAGCAGGGAAAGGAATGCTGGCATATCCAGTGACTGCTGTTCCAGGGCATGGCGCGCCAGCTGGTCAACATTGTTGCGGAAGTCGGTTTCCGCGGAATGCTGTCCCTGCAGTTGCGCCAGCATGTTGTCTGCAGCAGCGGCGTGATCACCCTGGCGGCTGACCAGTTCGGCGCTGAGGCCGAAATGCCAGATGTCGATGAGTTCCAGGCGGATCTGTTCCAGGTCGTGTTCCTGGGCCTTCCACCATTTCCAGCCATAGTGTTCCATGAGTTCGGCGCTTTCCAGCCAGATGGCGCGATACCATTCGTAGCCGGCCTGCAGCCAGTCAGGGTTGATCTGGCGGTTGAGCCGGTCCTGCAATTGCAGCATGTTGAGCAGTTTCTGTTTCATGGGATATAGATGGCGGGGAGAAGTAACGGCCATTTTACGCCAGTAGCAGTTTGATAGAAACTGCGATGGAAATCACCACCAGGACGGGGCGTATGACGGTCGCGCCGTGGCGGATGGCCAGATGGTCTCCCAGCCGGATGCCGGCAATGGCAGTGAGAAAAAGCAGCAATTCCAGGGTCCCGTCATCTAAATCTTGGCTGGGGTGGTGTCTGATCGGAAAAACGCCGTAAATACATCCATGGCCGCTCCTTGGCATCCTGCCATCGCGGCACTCGTGCATCCTTGCACATCGTACGCTCCGCGTCGGCATCCCTGCCTCCGAGGTTTTCCGATCAGATACCACCCCGCCTTATCAATAACTTAGGAACTTAGATGACGTGGTCCTGGCAGCAATTCGGTAGTGATGGATTCCAGGGGGCTTTCGTTGGACAATAGGCCAATCCAAAACCTATGGCGACAAACCCTGACATGAGCCAAGCCGTAAAACTCCGCCAGCTGAAAAAAACCTATGCCAATGGCACTGAGGCGCTGAAAGGTATCGACCTGGATGTGGAGAGCGGTGATTTCTTTGCCTTGCTCGGCCCCAATGGCGCCGGCAAATCCACGGCCATCGGTATTTTCAGTTCCCTGGTGCGCAAGACCTCCGGGCGGGTGGAGGTGTTCGGCCACGACCTGGATCGCGAGCCCCAGGAAGTGAAGCGCCATATCGGCCTGGTGCCCCAGGATTTCAATTTCAACCAGTGGGAGCCCGTGGAGGAGATCGTCATCAACCAGGCGGGTTATTACGGCATCCCCCGCCGCCAGGCCTATGGCAAGGCGAAACGGGTGCTCAAGGAACTGGACCTGTGGGGCAAGCGCCGCGCCCAGGCGCGCAGCCTATCCGGGGGTATGAAGCGCCGCCTGATGATTGCCCGGGCCCTGGTGCATGAGCCGCCGCTGATGATACTGGACGAGCCCACGGCGGGAGTGGATATCGAGATCCGCCGCAGCATGTGGGCCTTCATGCAGCAGCTCAACGCCGACGGCACCACCATCATCCTCACTACCCACTACCTGGAGGAGGCCGAGCAGCTGTGCCGGCGCATCGCCATCATCGACCACGGCCGCATCGTGGATGACACCACCATCAAGGCCCTGCTCGCCAAGCTGGAGAAGGAGACCTACGTGCTGGACCTGCTGGAACCCGTCACCCGGGTGCCCGAGCTGGGTGACTTCACGGTGCGCCTCATCGACTCGCGCACGCTGGAGGTGGACATCTCCCACCGCGAGGCCCTCA
>DRLF01000366.1 GCA_011051425.1 Thiolapillus brandeum
GACCTGGAACGAAATCGATCCGGCGCTGCCTTCCTACAGGATCGAAGTCCTGGGGCCACCGCCGACTTCAGGTACACGTGACGCTTTCGCCGAACTGGCCATGGAAGGTGGGTGCAAGCAGTTTGCCTGGATCAAGAAGATTAAGAAGGATTCCAAGGCCGCGAAGAAGGCGGGTGACAAAGCGCTGGCCAGGCAGCTCAAGAACAGGTACAAGGCCATATGCCACGGTGTGCGCGAGGATGGCAAGTACATCGAGGCGGGAGAGAACGACAACCTGATCGTGCAGAAGCTCGAGGCCAATCCCAAGGCCTTGGGCGTGTTCGGCTACAGCTACCTGGAACAGAACGAAGACCGCATCCAGGGTTCCCTGGTGGATGGCGTGGCCCCCGAGTTCGAGCTGATTGCCGATGGCAAGTATCCCGTTTCCCGTCCGCTGTATTTCTATGTCAAGACGGCGCATGTGGGCAAGATCCCGGGCATCAGGGAATACCTGGCGGAATTCACCAGCGACAACGCCTGGGGTGAAGAGGGCTACCTCGTGGACAAGGGCCTGATTCCCATGCCGGAAAAGGAGCGTGAGGAATACGCAGAGGCAGCAAAGAAACTCACTCCCATGAAATTCTGACCCGGGGATCCCTGTCGTGAGTTTTGGCGTTCTTTTTCTCTCACTGTTGCTGCTGTCCGTGGCAGCTTACTGGCTGGGGCGGCGCTACAGCCTGAGACAGACAGAAGGGGATCGCCGGCAGTTGCATTCCATGCCGCGCTACTATGGTTATTACGTGGCGCTCTGGACGGCCCTGCCGGCGGTTTTTCTGTTGCTCCTGTGGCAATTGCTGGATCAGGGATTGATTGCGGAAATGGTGGCTGCGGATCTGCCTGCCGCCATTCGCAGCCTGCCCGGTGCTGAACTGCATCTGTATCTCAATGATGTGATCAACCTGGCCAGGGGCAATATTACGTCCACGGCAGCTGATCCCGTCATGCAGGCTGCGGCCGATCATTTTCGGTATCTGCAGTCCCTGTCCGACATGTCTCTGCTGGGCAGTCTTATCGCTATCGTTATCGCAGGAGCGGCGCTGGCGGTGCGGCAGATCAATCCTGATTTCCGCTCCCGGCCCCGGGTGGAGGCCTCGATGCGCTGGATGCTGATCCTCAGTGCATCTATCGCCATCGTGACTACGGTGGGTATCGTGCTGTCCGTGCTTTTCGAGGCGATCCGATTTTTTCAGATGGTTCCCCTGACCGACTTTCTGTTTGGTCTGCAGTGGAGCCCCCAGGTGGCATTGCGTGAGGATCAGGTGGGTGCCAGTGGCGCCTTCGGTATTGTACCTTTGCTCGCAGGCACCATGCTGGTGGCCTTTATTGCCATGCTGGTGGCGGTTCCCATCGGTCTGATGTCGGCCATCTACCTGGCCGAGTTTGCCGGGCGACACCTGCGTACCTGGGCAAAACCACTGCTCGAGATTCTGGCAGGTATCCCCACTGTCGTTTACGGCTTCTTTGCCGCCCTGGTGGTCGCGCCCATGTTGCGCAATGGTGGTAGTCTGATCGGCCTGGATGTTTCCTCGGAGAGTGCGCTGGCCGCCGGTCTGGTGATGGGCATCATGATCATTCCCTTCGTGTCATCCCTGTCGGATGATGTTATCAATGCGGTACCGCAAACCATGCGTGACGGCTCCTATGCACTGGGCGCCACGCGCTCCGAGACCATTCTGCGCGTGATCATACCGGCGGCGCTGCCGGGTATCGTCGGCAGTGTATTGCTGGCGGCTTCACGGGCCATCGGCGAAACCATGATCGTGGTCATGGCTGCCGGACTTACCGCCAATCTGACCGCCAATCCCCTGGAGTCGGTCACGACCATCACGGTACAGATCGTTACGCTGCTGGTGGGTGACCAGGAATTCGACAGCCCCAAGACCCTGGCAGCTTTCGCCCTGGGACTGGCGCTGTTCATCGTGACCCTGCTGCTGAATGTACTGGCTTTGCATGTGGTCAGGAAATATCGGGAAGAATATGAGTAAGCTGATGAAAGCCGCGGTAAAGCGCGGAGAGGTGCGCCAGGCGGTGGAGAAAAGCCTGGTCAGGCGCCGCAGGAAAAACCGCCGCTTCAAGAGGATGGGTCTGGGCGCTGTGGTGCTGGGTATGATGTTTCTCGGCATGATGTTCACCAGTATCATCAGCAAGGGCTACAGCGCCTTCGTGAGAACCGAGCTGCAGCTGGAAATCTATTTTGATCCCCAGGTCATTGATCCCGATGGCACCCATAAGCCTGAGGTGCTTGCGGCAGCAGGTTATGGAAAACTGATCAAGCAGGCCCTGCGGCAGGAGTTCCCCGGTGTAAAGAAACGCAAGGAAAAGCGCAGGCTGTACCGGCTGGTGAGTACGGGGGCTACACAGCAGCTGCGCGACCGGGTGCTGGCGGATCCGTCGGTCATCGGCAGCCACAGGAAGCTGTGGCTGATCGCAGATGACGATGTGGACCAGTACTACAAGCACGGCGACAACCAGAGCCGCCTGAAGGAACAGCAGCTGGCCTGGCTGGCACAGCTCAGGGCCAGGGATGGGCTGCGGAGCAGCTTCAACAGTGGTTTCTTTACTTCCGGTGATTCCCGGGAGCCGGAACTGGCGGGCATTCGCGGCGCGGTCGTGGGTTCCTTCTTTGTCATTCTCATTACTCTGGGGCTTTCCCTGCCCCTGGGTGTTGCTGCGGCCATATACCTCGAAGAGTTCTCACGCAGAAACCGCTGGACAGATTTTGTTGAGGTCAATATCAACAACCTGGCAGCCGTGCCATCCATCGTCTTCGGTCTGCTGGGGCTGGCCGTATTCATCAACTTTTTCGAGCTGCCCCGCTCGGCGCCGCTGGTGGGCGGGCTGGTGCTTACACTCATGACCCTGCCTACCATCATCATTGCCAGCAGAGCTGCGCTCAAGTCCGTACCGCCTTCGATTCGGGA
>DRLF01000367.1 GCA_011051425.1 Thiolapillus brandeum
AGGATGCGCTGCAAACGCATGAAGCAGGATACTGTAATCGATCCGACAGTCTTTGAACAGTTGGGAGCAAATGGTCCGGAAAGGTTGCGCAATGTCATTACCCTGTACTTGTGGAGCGCGCCTGATCAGTTGGAGGCGATCTCAACAGCAGTGTCAGACGGCAACCGTGAGAAAGCCAGGGAGGCCATTCAGAAACTGAAACTTGCGAGCGTGTCCCTGGGCGCCGAAAAAGCAGCTGCCTTGTGTGAGCGCATGGAAGCGGAGTACGGAAAGGAAGAACCGGTGATGCTACCGAAACTCCTGGCCGAGCTGCAGCAGGCTGTCGACCGGGTCATTGCCGTATTGCGCAAGCAATGAAGTGATTGGGCTAAGGGTTCCTCTCCCGTACTTTGCAGCGAAGGGAGAGCAACCGGATGTGTGATTTCAGGCCATGCCAACGATATGATAGCCGGAGTCCACATAGAGCACATCACCGGTAATACCGGAGGCAAGGTCGGAACACAGGAAGGCGGCCGCATTGCCGACTTCTTCGATGGTGACATTGCGCCGCAGCGGTGTTTTCTTTTCCGCTTCCGCCAGCATGGCGCGGAAGTCGCTGATGCCGGATGCTGCCAGGGTACGGATGGGCCCCGCAGAAACGGCGTTGACGCGCACGCCGTCGGGACCCATGGAATCTGCGAGATAACGGGTGGTGGCTTCCAGGGCTGCTTTGGCCACACCCATGACGTTGTAGTTTGGCACGGTGCGTACTGCGCCAAGATAAGTCATGGTTACCAGCGCGGCATTGCGTCCTTCCATCATTTTCCTGCCGGCCTTGGCGAGCGCCGCGAAGCTGTAGGCGCTGATTTCATGTGCGATGTTGAATCCCTCGCGCGTGACTGCCTCGACAAAACTGCCTTCGAGCTGCTCCCTGGGGGCGAAACCGATGGAGTGTACCAGACCGTCCAGTCCGTCCCACTGCGCTGCCAGGGAAGCAAACAATGCCTCGATATCTTCGTCCTTGGCCACGTCGAGAGGCAAGACGATGTCTGAATCAAACTCGGCAGCAAATTTTTCCACGCGTCCCTGCAGCTTTTCGTTCTGATAGGTAAAAGCCAGCTGTGCACCTTCACGGTGCATCGCCTTGGCCGTGCCATAGGCGATGGAGCGGTTGCTGGCAACGCCGGTGATGAGTATCTTTTTGTCTTTCAGGAAGCCCATGTTGTTGTTTATCCGAATGATCTCTAAAGCTGCATTGTACAAAAGGGAGCCGTTTTCTACTATGCAATCTTTGCCGGGTATTATTGACCCGGCACCTATATTGGTGCCGGGTCAATATCCGGGGTGATGACAGCTTACCCAGTGTTCAGGGATGATTTCCCGGGGTACGGGAGCTTCTGTCGCGCACACATCGGTTGCCCTGGGGCAGCGTGTGCGAAAGCTGCATCCACTGGGTGGTGACAGCGGGGAGGGAAGATCGCCCTGTAGCGGCGAGAAATGCTTGTTGCGTTCGATGACCGGGTCGGGAATGGGAATGGCATCGATCAGTGCACGTGTATACGGGTGGCTGGGATTGCGGTAAAGCTCATCCCTGCTGGCGGTTTCCACCATTTTTCCCAGGTACATGACCATGACCCGGTGGCTGATCTGTTTCACCACGCTCAGGTCGTGGGCGATGAACAGCATGGACAGGTTCATCTCTTCCTGAAGGTCCAGGAGCAGGTTGATGATCTGTGCCTGTATGGAAACATCCAGTGCACTGACGGGCTCATCGCACACCAGCAGACTGGGTTTGAGCACCAGGGCCCGGGCGATGCCGATTCGCTGGCACTGTCCACCGGAGAATTCATGAGGGTAGCGGTTGATCTGGTTGGGCAGCAGCCCCACCCGCTCCATGATGCTTTGCACTTTTTTCCTGCGCGCCTCCTTGCCCAGATGTGGTTCGAAAACCTGCAGTGGTTCGGCGATGATTTCGCTGACGGTCATGCGCGGATCGAGGGAGGCGAGGGGATCCTGAAAAACGATCTGCATGTTCTTCCGGTAGCTTCTCAAGCTTCGCATATCCAGATGCCCCAGCTCTGTACCTGCCAGCCACACGTTGCCTGCGGTAATGCTGACCAGCCCCAGAATGCCCCTGGCCAGGGTGGACTTGCCGCATCCGGACTCGCCCACGATCCCCAGTGTCTCGCCGGCTTCGAGGTTGAAACTGATGCCGTCCACCGCCCGCAGGATCTTTGCCTTCGGACGCAGCAGGCCTTCTCCTGGCAAACGGAAGTGAACCTTCAGATCGTCGACATGCAGCAGGGTGGTCAAGGAAGGTTCTCCAGGTGGCAGGCGACGCGGTGTTCGGGGCTGATTTGCAGCAGGGGAGGCTGCTGCTGATCACAGACCGGTATGCCTTTCTGGCAGCGGTCGACGAAGGCGCAGCCGGGAGGAAGCTGGAGCAGATTGGGCGGGTTGCCGGGAATACTGTGCAGTTTGGCGTCGCCGGCGGTATCCAGTCGCGGTACCGACTGCAACAGACCCTGCGTATAAGGATGGCGGGGATTCTCGAACAGTTCATAGACCGGAGCCTGCTCGCAGATGCGCCCACCGTACATCACCATGACATTGTCGCTGATACCGGCGATGACACCGAGATCATGGGTGATCATGATGATGCTCATGCCGAACTCCTGCTGCAGTTCATTCATGAGCTGGATGATCTGGGCCTGTACCGTCACATCCAGTGCGGTGGACGGTTCGTCGGCGATGAGCAGATCCGGGTGGCACAGCAGTGCCATGGCGATCATCACCCGCTGGCGCATGCCGCCGGAGAATTCATGGGGATAGCGGCCGATACGGTTACCGGCGTCCGGGATATGCACGGCATCCAGCATGTCGATGCTGCGCCTGCGGGCATCGGCCCGGTTCAGTCCCTGGTGCAGCATGAGCACCTCGGTCATCTGCCTTTCGATGGTCAGGTAGGGGTTCAGGCAGGTCATGGGATCCTGGAAGATCATGCCGATGCGGTCGCCGCGGATGCGGTTGATGTCCCTGGTTTTCATGCCTACCAGTTCCTTCCCCTGAAAGCGGATGCTGCCTTCCATGCGGCCGTTGCTGGCCAGCAGGTTGATGATGCTCAGGACCAGCTGGCTCTTGCCCGAGCCGGATTCGCCCACCACGCCCAGAGTCTCGCCCTTCTCCAGGCTGAAGGAGAGGTCGTTGACCGCGTAGACCTCACCATCATTGGTGTGGAAGACCGTGCGCAGATTGTTGACTTCAAGTAACGGCATTCAAGCTCCTTGCCGGGTTTCCCCGGATTCCCCGTTGCTTCATGCATGCCACGGAGCGGGTATGTAGCCCGCATTGAGCGCAGCGTAATGCGGGAAGGGATGTGGGTGTTTCCTGCATCATCTGTCCTTGGGATCCAGGGCGTCGCGCAGGCCGTCGCCGATGAAGTTGAAGCAGAACAGGGTGGTGGCCAGGAAGCCTGCCGGGAACAGCAGGGCCCAGGGGGCGCTCTCCATGTCCTGGGCGCCTTCGTTCACCAGTGCGCCCCAGCTGGTGGCCGGCTCCTGCACCCCCAGGCCCAGAAAGCTGAGGAAGGATTCCACCAGGATCACCTGGGGAATAGTCAGGGTGACGTAGACCACCACGATACCGAGCAGGTTGGGCACGATATGGCGCAGGATGATACGCGGCGTGCTCACCCCGCAGGCCATGGCGGCC
>DRLF01000368.1 GCA_011051425.1 Thiolapillus brandeum
ACTGACGGTAGAGTCAGCACCCGGATCCCATGTGGCCTCCACGCTAGCATCGGATGCGTTCAATTTGGCGAGATGGTCTCTTTCCAGCCCCCCAACCCGGTTGAAGTAGCCGCCGGCATAGACACTGTTGGCATCGGCGGCTATGGTCAGCACCCGATCATCGAAACCGGCGTCCCAGTCAACCAGTTTCTGGTTGGCGATGTCCCATTTTCCCAGGTAATGCAGGGGCTTACCGTTTACGCGAACGAAATCTCCTGCAAAATAGAGATTGTCACCAACAGTGGCAATAGCATTGATTTCGCCAGGATTGCCGATCAGCAGGTCGATGAGACCGGGTACAGGATTGCCAGAGGATTTGTCCACCGAGGCAAAGGCCATGGCGTCCATACCCCCCATACTGAAGAACGTACCCCCCACATGGATTTTACTGCCGTCTGCTGACAGCAGCAGGGAATAGACATAGACGTATCTGGAGTCACTGGAGTGTCCGGCATCCGGATTCCAGGCGCCTGCCGTGGCATCTGTCGTGCTCAAGAGCGCGATGCCATTTCTGTCCTGTCCGCCGATAGTGCTGAAAGAGCCACCCACGTAGAGTCCATCATCGTCCAGGAAAAGTGTTCTGATGTCCCCCTGGCCAAGACTTGCGTTCCTGGGTGCCGGATCCCAGCTGTCGAGAGCGGCATCGCTGGTGTTCACCCTGGCGAGGCCGTAACGGGTGGTTCCATCGATGGAGTAGAAATCACCGCCCATATAGAGTTTGTCGCCGGCTTTGGAAAGGGCGAGACTGTGCACCCAGTTGCCATCGATCTTTGGATCCCACGATTCGTCCAGTGCGCCCGTGCCAGCAGCGCTGACTCTGGCGATACCCTGGCGGGCAATGCCGGCAACTTCCCTGAGCTGTCCGCCGAAGTAGAGATCGTCACCGCTCAGCAGCAGAGTGTAGACTCTGTCATATTGTTTCAAACCTGGGTTCCAGTCAGCATCCACATCACCGGTAAGGGTGCTGACCTTGGCGACCGCGCTGATATCGATGCCGCCAAGCCTGTTGAAGTAGCCGCCGAGAAACAGTTGCTCACCGTTGGCTGTCAGCACCAGGCTGAAAATGCTCGTGCTGTAGTCGTCTCCGTCCTGAAACGGGTTCCAGGAAGTGTCGACCTTGGCAGTGGCGATATCTATCCTGGCGATGCCTCTTCGGGATTCACCCCCTACCTCGTAAAAACTGCCTCCCAGGTACAGATTGTCACCGGCCAGTGCCAAAGCATCTACACCAGGGAGGTTGCCGCCTCTGATCCCGGCGTTCCAGTCTTCGTCCAACGTGCCGTCTGCTTTTATTCGAGCAAGGCCGGTCTGTTCCTTGCCGTTGATTTGTGTAAAGCGACCGCCAATAACAAGACTGCCATCTGACAGTTCAACGATTGCCTTGATGGAACCGCCCTTGTTCAGCTGGATTTTAGGCAGGTCTGTCACTGCGCCATAGGCAGCGAACAGCATGCTGTTCACTGACATCAGCAGTATCATTAACAAACCGCTCAGTCTGGTGGGTAACTTCATTGCATTGACTCCTGCAGGTAAAAGAGATTGTTTGGTATTTTGGCCCTCCCGCCTGGTGCAGAGGACGCTTCATAATGTTTATAACGCGTTACCGACAAAATAGAGCTCAAAAGTTCGCATTTTGCTTTTCGGGAGAGAAAAGAAACGCGATCAGTTGTCTTGGATCAAATCCGGATCTGAAACCAGGCTTTTTGCGTTATCCGGCCGTGACAAGGGTGAGCCGCTGTTCCTGTTGCCTGAAAGGATGAGATCTTATTCCGCACCCCAATAGGGTGTTTCGATACCTTCTCCCAGATCTGCCCGAATCAGCCGCCGTCTTACTTCCAGCAGCTTTTCGATGAGCGCGGGTTCGGCTTTTTCATAAGCATCTGCGTCCGGGGTGCGTTTGACCACGACCCCCAGCAATTCGGTGATAGCGTTGCCGATGGAGTTCTGGCTGATGGTGACGATGAGCTTGCCTTCATCGTTGCGGTAGATGAGCTGCTTGAAGGCCGGCTGCCAGCGTATGGCGTTTGCGTACTTGGCGTCGGTGATACAGCGGTCGCGCACTTTCTTGGCGGTAGCCAGGAATTCATTGTTGTACAGCAGCTTCTTTTCGATCTGATCCGGAAACCAGGCGTCCTTGGGCATGGGGGCATTGCGCGTTGAGACCTGGGTGAAGAAGGTGCGGTAGAAGTCGATGAATCCCTTGAGGATCTCGTCATACTCACGCCAGAAACAGATGTCTTTGAGTCGCTCGGAGCCACCCTGTATCTCCCAGCTCGGCAGTCCCTGGGGATAGCCCGTGAGGCCGATGGTGGAGCTGCCTTCATCCGCCAGTTTGAGGATGTTCAGGTCAAGGCCGTCAAAGAAGTCCCGGTAGACATCGCGCATGTGCTTCTGGAACAGGCTGTGCTGGCCGCCGTCGGTAAGATTGGGGTTGTCCCTGTCCGCCAGTTTGGCCGCGCGCAGCTGCTCCATGTCGAAGGCGATGAAATGGTTGTGCAGCATGCGGATGCTGGGCACTCCGGGGGAGGTCAGGGACCAGGTGGCGTCCAGGCTGGCCTCGCCGGCGAGTATCAGGGCGTCTGCAGGATCGGGAAACAGCTCCAGCATGTAGTCGATGAGTATCTGGTTCATGCGGTTCCAGACGTGTTTCACATCGTCCGGCACCTGGGTGCGGCGCACCGGGCGGCCCAGGGGGTTGAGAATGCACTGGGAAGTGTTGTAGATGATGGAAGTATCGAACAGGTTGCTGTGGCCCAGGGCTTTGCGGTAGAGCAGCAGGTTCTCGGGGTTGCGCAGCAGGCCGTTGTTGTTTTCCAGGTCGTTGAGGTTTTCGGTGCTGTTGAAAAACTCGTTGGGTGCCATGCCTTCGGGCACGTCCAGGGGGATGGGGCGAAACGGTGTGGTTATTTCTCTCGGGCCGGTTTGCATGGCGCTGTTCCTGCTGCATCAACAATGGCAGGCATTCTAGCGCGCTGAAGCCCTTGCGGATAATCCGCCCTTTGTATTTTGGCATAGGGGGAATCAATCGGGCAGCTCCGGCGCATTCGGTCAAGTTTGATTGGGTGTGTCCGGGCAATGATGATAGACTGTCTGCCACAGTTCCTGGCCGATTAGAGAGTCGAAGACATGAAAAATTTCTCCAGTAAGATTATTTGCCTGGTAGCGGGCCTGCTGGCTCTGGTTGCCGGCACTGCTGCCGCCGCGTCCGCGCCGGAGACCCCGACCCCGGGTTACAACCACCCTATTCCGGAAAGTCTTTTGACCCCTGATCATGTGAAAACCTCAATCGGGGAACTGAAATTCCTCGATGGCATGCCCGAGCCGGCCACCCGGCAGAAGGTTTACGACCACCTGGATTTTATGCGGGGTATGGATGTCTTCCTGAATTTCGTGCCTGCCGCTTCCCTGGAAGCCATGCGCCGGGGACACCTGGAACTGGGTGCCACCGAGGCCAATCATGTCCTCGTGTTCAACAAGCTCATGGATTCCAATGCTTTGTTCCTCACCGGCAACACCGACACGGTCTATGCTTCTGCCATCCTGGATCTGGAGCGCGACGGTCCTACCGTGGTGGAAATCCCGCCCGGTGCCGGTCCGGGTACGGTGAACGATGCCTTCTTCCGCTTCGTGGTGGATATGGGGGCGCCCGGCCCCGACCGGAAGAAAGGTGGCATGTACCTGATACTGCCGCCGGATTACCAGGGCGATCTCAAGCCCACCCCCAACACTGCCAAGGATCCGTACACGGTGAAGGTGAAAATCGCCGGCAAGGAGCGGAATGTCTGGGTGGCGCAGTCACGCAGCTACATCAACTGGCTGATCCTGCGGGGTTTTCTGGTTGACGGCAAGCCGGAAGCGGCGGCACGCATGTGGAAAGCCGGGTTGAAGATTTATCCACTTGCCAGGGCGGATAATCCGCCGGAAATGAAATATCTCGACGTATCAGGCAGGGTCTTCAATACCATTCACGCCAATGACTTTGGTTTTTTCGAGGAAGTCTGGCAGGTGCTGCAGAAGGAACCGCTGGATTTCATCGACCCCGAG
>DRLF01000369.1 GCA_011051425.1 Thiolapillus brandeum
CGGCGAGAAATGGATGTACAACGGCGTTACACCTGAATGGATGGGTGTATGGTGGGTGCCGGGTACCACCGCGCTGCTGGCGTTCCTTCTCATCCGGCTGGATGCAGTGGCTTATTCGTCCCTGTGGCGGCGCTGGAAAGGACGACGGCTGTGAAACTCATTGACCGTTACATCGGCGTGAGTGTGATCAAGGCCATCCTGGTCACCCTGCTGGCCCTGACCGTGCTGTCCTTTGTCCTGGTGCTGGTGGAAGAGATCGAGGACATCGGGCAGGGGGACTACAGCAGTTGGGACGCCATGATCGTGGCGGCCTGTTCCATTCCCCGCTATGTCTTCGAAGCCTTTCCCGTATCGGCACTGATCGGTGCGCTTCTGGGGCTGGGGGGCATGGCGGCTTCCGGAGAGCTGGTGGCCATGCGTGCGGCAGGCATGTCTTCACGTCAGATACTGTTTGCCGTTGTCAAAGTCGGTGTTTTGCTGATGTTGCTGGTCGTTGCGGTAGGTGATGGTCTGGGACCGCTGACGGAGCAGTACGGCAACCAGCTGAAGCTGGAAAAACAGAAAAAGCAGATCACCTTCAGTTCGCGCAACGGTTTCTGGGCCAAGGATGGAAACACCATCGTCAACATCAATCAGGTCTCTATCGCGGGTGAACTGAAGGACGTGAAGATCTACGAATTCACGGAAGATCATCAGTTGCAGGCCATTACACTGGCCGCGACGGGCAGATATAAAAAAGACCGCTGGGTGCTGGGCGATGTCCGTCGCAGTGAACTGGCAGAGAAGGAAATTCTGATCCAGCGCCAGCCCTGGCGCGCCTGGGATTCCATGGTCGATCCATCGGTGCTCAGTGTGGCATTGCTCGACCCGCTGATGTTGCCGATCTGGCATCTGTGGGAGCAGATTCAGAACCTCAAGGTCCGGGGGCAGAGCGCCACCTACTATGAAGTCACTTTCTGGGGGAAGATCGCCGTGCCTTTGACGACGATCGCCATGCTCATCCTGGCGGTGCCCCTGGTCATGTCGGGTGGGCGCACCACGACGGCCGGGCAGCGTGTTTTTTCCGGCGCCATGCTGGGTGCCCTTCTGTATCTTTTCAGTCGCGGCTTTTCCTTTCTGGTGCTGGCACTGAATCTGCCATCGGTAGCGGTGATGCTGTTTCCCCTGGTGGTTATCCTGTTGCTCGTACTTTGGCTGAACCGCTTTGCGATGAGATGAAATTCTCCCTTGATGCAGGGACATTGTTTCAGCGATTTATGGGATAATTAAAAATTACATGTCTTACTATCAAAAATGACGAACATGCGTATTGGAATACCCAAAGAAACGCGGGCGGGAGAGACCCGGGTGGCGATCACGCCGGATATTGCCAAGAAGCTCCTGGGCAAGGGGTTTGTGTTGCAGATGGAAAAAGACGCAGGCCTGGCCGCGGGCTTCAAGAATGAAGACTACGCTGCGGCAGGTGTGGAACTGGTGGACAGGGCGACGGCATTGGCGGCAGACATCGTTACCAAGGTGCGCAAGCCGGACAGCGATGAAATAGCTGCGATGCAGGAAGGCGCGCTGTTCATCGGCCATATCGAAACCTGCGAGGATGACGGCACCCTGAGTGCCATGTTCGCCAGGAACATCCGCCCGCTGGCGATGGAACGCATTCCGCGTATCTCCCGCGCCCAGTCCATGGATGCCTTGTCCTCTCAGAGCAATATCGCCGGCTACCGGGCGGTTATTGAAGCTGCCGCGCGCTATGGCCGCTTCTTTCCCCTGATGATGACTTCGGCCGGGTCGGCCAAACCCGCCCGTGTGGTCATTCTCGGTGTGGGTGTTGCGGGGCTGCAGGCCATTGCCACCGCCCGCCGTCTGGGGGGTGATGTCTATGCCTACGACCTGCGTCCCGAAACCAGGGAACAGATTGAATCTCTCGGCGCCAAGCCCATCGATCTCGATATCGGTGAGGAAGGCTCGGGTGAGGGCGGCTATGCCAGGGAGCTCTCCGATGAAGCCAAGGCACGGCAGCAGGAATTGCTGGCAGATGAACTGGCCAAGGCGCATGTCATTGTTACCACCGCGCTGATTCCCTGCCGGCCGGCGCCCGTGCTGGTGACCGAAGACGTGGTAAAGCGTATGCGCGAAGGCTCCGTGATCGTGGATCTGGCGGCGGCCAATGGCGGCAACTGTCCCCTGACCGAGCCCGACAAGGTCGTCAGGAAGCACGGTGTCATTCTGGTAGGACATACGAACTATCCCGCTATGATGGCCGGGGATGCCAGTTCTTTCTACGCCCACAATATCGCCAACCTGCTTTCCATCATGGTCGAGGAAAGTGACGATGGCCTGATTTTCAAAGATTTTGCTGAAGACGAGATCACGGCTGCTGCCCTGATTGCTCCGGAAAGCTGAGGAATAGAAAAATGCCAGATACCCTAGTCGCCCTGTATGTATTCGTATTGGCCTGTTTTATCGGTTATTTCGTCATCTGGGGTGTGACCCCCGCGTTGCATACGCCGCTGGTGGCGCTCACCAATGCCATATCCGGCATCGTTATCGTCGGTGCACTGCTGGTTACAGGTGCCGAATCTGCCGGAACTGCTGCAGAAATCATCGGGTTCTTTGCCGTGCTGCTGGCCTCCATCAATGTGTTTGGCGGTTTTCTGGTAACCAATCGCATGCTGGCGATGTTCAAGAAAAAAGATAAGAAATAAGGGATAGGATCATGGAGATTTCTGCAAATACCCAGGCGCTGGCCTATCTTGTTTCGGCCATCCTGTTCATTCTCGGTCTCAAGGGCCTCACCCATCCGGCTTCCGCCCGCAAGGGTAACTACTACGGCATGGCGGGTATGGTCATCGCCATCGGCGCAACGCTGCTCGGCAGCGAAGTGCAGTCCTACGGTTTCATTGTGGCCGGCGTGGTGGCTGGTGCCGTTATCGGCTCGGTGCTGGCTGCCCGGGTACAGATGACTGCCATGCCCCAGCTGGTGGCCGCGCTGCACAGTTTCGTGGGTATGGCGGCGGTGCTGGTAGCGCTGGGAACCTACATGAACAAGGCGCAGGCAGGGTTGCTGAATCCTGTGCTCATGGGTGAGTTGTCCGCGGGTATCGTGATTGGTGCGATCACCTTTTCCGGTTCCGTCATTGCTTTTGGCAAACTGCAGGGACTGATATCCGGAGCGCCGGTGATTTTCAGAGGTCAGCATATGCTCAATGCCGTTCTCGGTGTGCTGACCGTGGCTCTGGCGGTGTACTTCGGCATGACGGAAAGCGTATGGGCACTGGTGCTCATGACTTTGCTGGCCTTTGTGTTGGGCTTTACCCTGATCATTCCCATCGGTGGGGCAGACATGCCGGTGATCATTTCCATGCTCAACAGCTATTCCGGCTGGGCGGCCGCAGCAACGGGTTTCACCCTGGGCAACAATCTGCTTATCATCGTCGGCGCGCTGGTGGGTTTCTCCGGTGCCATCCTGTCCTTTATCATGTGCCGCGCCATGAATCGCTCCATTATCAATGTGGTGTTCGGTGGCTTCGGCGGTGACAGTGAAGGTGGACCCAGTGCCGTGGCCCAGGCGGCAGAAAAAGGCGTCAAGGCGGCTTCTGTGGAGGATGCCATCTACTGGATGGAAGACGCCAATCGGGTGATCATCGTTCCCGGCTACGGCATGGCTGTTGCCCAGGCCCAGCACGCACTGAAGGAACTGCTGGAACTGCTGGAAGAACGTGGTGTGGAGGTCAAGTTCGCCATTCATCCCGTGGCGGGACGCATGCCCGGCCATATGAACGTACTGCTGGCCGAGGCGGATATTCCCTATGATCATGTGCTGGAAATGGACGAGATCAATCCGGAGTTCGCCACCACGGATGTGGCTCTGGTTGTGGGTGCGAACGACGTGACTAATCCTGCGGCCAAGACCGATCCTTCCAGTCCGATTTACGGCATGCCGATTCTGGATGTGGCCAAGGCACACAATATTTATGTCATCAAGCGCTCCATGCGCCCCGGTTATTCCGGCGTGGAGAATCTGCTGTACTACCAGGACAACTGTTCCCTGATCTTTGGTGACGCAAAGGATGTTTGCGAGGGCCTGGTAACCGCGCTGAAGGGTGGCGGGCACTGATTCTGGAAATCCACTCCTGTTGCAAAAAAAAAGCCGGTCATTCGACCGGCTTTTTTATTCCGGACCAAGTTAATGTAAGTGACGAACAGGGAAGTGGAAGCGGCGTTATGAAACTGGCCGCATGGACTTTTCAGTTCTTTGCTCTCGC
>DRLF01000370.1 GCA_011051425.1 Thiolapillus brandeum
ATGCACCCGCCATTTCCGTACCATCAAAATGAATGATTTCTGCCAGTTCATCACCACCCATGCCGGGCCCATCTGTGCCGGCACCACCGGGAGCGTCACCCAGGTTGCGCAAATACACGTCGTCATCCCAATCGAACACCACAACAATCTCAGCCCGCTCTCCCGGCGCAAGGCGCAGGCGCCTCAGGGGCACACGCCGGCGCAACAGACCGCCGTCACTGGCAATCTGCAAAAAGCGCCGTTGATCGGAAAATTCGAGGTTGTAGATTCGCGCGTTGGAACCGTTGAGAATACGGAAGCGAGTACGCCGTCGCTGTACCTTGAGAGTTGGAAACGGCACACCGTTGACCAGTGCCACATCCCCCATCATGCCCCGCGCTCCGGGACCCATGGTCGAATTGTCGTACAGAAAACTACCATCGGCATGGAATACGCGATCCTGGATCACCAGAGGAATATCGTCAACCCCGTAAGTGTCGGGCAGCTGCAACGCCGCAGACACTTCGTCTTCCACGTAGATCAGCCCCGCCAGCCCGTGATATACCTGTCTGCCGGTCTGATGCAGCATATGCGAGTGATACCACAGCGTGGATGCCGGCTGGCGTATCTGGAATTCCGGCGACCATGTGATGCCGGGTGCAATGACCTGGTGCGGACCACCGTCCATTTCCGCCGGCAGGTGCACGCCATGCCAGTGCAGCGTCGATGCTTCCCTGAGGCTGTTGCGGACATTCATGCGCACATGATCATCACGACTGACACGTATAACCGGCCCCAGGTAATCACCATTGATACCCATGGTGGGCGTCAGCGAGTCATCAATGAAGTTCTGTTCACCATGCTGCATTTCCAGATCAAAGATCACCGTGCCCTTGCTGTTGGAATAACCGTCCAGTACCGGAGGTATGGCCAGTGGCCGTACAAAACGTTCCTCCGGAGTATCTGCCAATACCTGCCTGCCAAAATAAACCGGCAGTATGGCGCCCGCCAGGGCGGTCGTTGCTGCCTTAATGAAATGTCTGCGCGTTACCAAAGTTGTCTCCTGAAAATTTGCCTGGCTGCAAATCAATGCTGCTCGTGTGAAGCCTCATGATCATCGGAATGATCAGCTGAATTGTGGCTGTGTCCACCCTCGCCGACCAGGATGCTGTATTCGTCCTCACCCATACCTTTGAGCTTTGACAGGAAAGCCACTAGCTCCCATATCTGCTGATCAGAATGAAAAGCACCCCACGCAGGCATACCTGTGAGTTTGAGCCCGTTCTTGATGGTCCAGAAAGTTGCTGCGGGATCGTGGATGCCATGCTCTGACCGGTAGAACACCGGTGGCGCAGGATACAGACCGAGGCTGAGCTCTGTCTCTTCCATACCCGGCGCCAGATGACACTGTGCACACATGGCGGAAAAATTCTTCGCACCACGTGACAACATATCCTGCCCGTCCAACGGAGGCACCTCTATATCACCTGACCTGGCATGAATAGAACGCTCACGAACCGTTTCCAGCAGGCGGGTGGTGATGTCCCAGTGTTTCTCGTTTGCGGATACATTGAATATGCCTGACCAGACAAAGATGCCGGCAGCCGCCAGCAGAACGATCAGCAGTCCGGTGATGAGTTTAAGATTCACGGCAGTCACCGCAGAAAGCTTTTATGTTGTGTGTCATGTCAGATCCCGTTTCTTCTGCTCGAATTCTTCCTGATCGATTTCACCTCTTGCGTAGCGTTCTTTCAGTATGTCCAGAGCTGACTTCGGATTGCTCTTGCCCCTATTGTCCTGTCCCGTGGCAGCCTTCACTCCCCACAGAACAATGACAATGAGCAAAATCCAGAAAAACCACATAAACCCACCTCCAAACCAGTGTCCTTCGTACATTTCCCGATACCTCGTCTAAGATTCATTTATCTGAAAGAAGCATAAGCAGCTTCTGTGCCAACAAAATATATGCATTCAATACAATCACTTGCCTGCAATTCCCGTTCACATGAGAAATCGCAGTGTTAACAGATCATTAAATTGTTGGCCGGTTCGATAAACCAAAAAACCCGGATACAGCGGAAGGCCACCGTCCGGGTTTTTCAACAAAGAAATGTGCTTATGGCTTTTGTCACATACGACGCAGATACAGCATGATGCGGCTGATCTCTTCCTCCGACAGTACATCTTTGAAAGGCGGCATGGCACTGCCCACAGGCGTACCGCCTTCACCGATGGTCCAGTACAGATAGGCATCGGAAGCCATGGGCATCCTGGCAAAGCGGGCGATATTGGCAGGCCTGGGATTCAGACCGGCTGCGGCAGGACCGTCTCCCCGCCCGCTCTCGCCGTGACAGCTTGCACAGTTGGCGTTGAACAGCTGCTTGCCCGCATTCAGGGTTTCGGCATCGGGCTTGAGCCTGTTGCTCCTGCCGGAATAGGCAGAAGGCAGCCCGTTACGCATCACATACTGGTGCCGGACCATGGACATGTTCATCATACCGCCGCGCATCATGCCGGGACCGTTCATCATGCCCATGCCGGCCAATACCAGTCCGGGCAATACGGTAGCCAGCATGAAGGTATACAATATTTTTCTGTTCACGGATTTCTCCTGATTATTGCCGGGAAAGTCTGTTGCTGTCCCTGTTGCTTTTCCACAAAAGCAGAACAGCCAGAAACACCAGCGCGAGTTGTACACCCAGCCCTTCCAGGTTGGGATAAATGCCCAGCAGATCGATGCGTGGGAAGTTGATGACATTCACCGGCAGTTTTCCCGCTTCCTGCAGTGCAGCAATACCCTTGCCGGCAAACACGACTGCCAGCATAAACATGAACACACTGGTGACGGCGAAGAACTGTCTCAGCGGCAGGCGCGTGCTGTAGCGCAGAATCAGCCATGCCAGCAATATCAACAGCGCAGAAGCCACCAGGAAACCACTCAGTATCATTCTCTGGCCCTCTTCACCGGTCTGCAGCCACAGTGCCTGGTAAAAGAGCACGGTTTCGAATATCTCACGATAGACCGCGATGAATGCCAGCCCCGACAGTCCCCACAGCGTACCCTTGCTCAGCGCTTTCCTGACACTACCCTGAATGAAATCCTTCCACTGGGCAGCCCCTGTCTTGCTGTGCAGCCAGAAGCCCACATAGAAGAGCATGGCGGCAGCAAACAGGGCGGCAAAACCTTCGGTGAGTTCACGCCCGGCGCCACCGATCTCCACCACATTGGCTGATACATACCAGGTCACGATACCCAGCAGGAAAGCCAAGCCTGTGCCTACATACAGATAGCGCAGGCCGTCACGACGGTTGGTCTTGACCAGAAACGCTGCCAGGGCGGCGATGACCAGAATGGCTTCCAGTCCTTCCCGCAGCAGTATCATCAGGGCGCTGGCGAAAGCCGCAGTTGCGGAAAGCTGCGTGCTGGACAGTTTTTGCTCTGCTGTGAGCAGCAGGTTGTTGAGCAATGCAGCCTGACTCTGCAGTTTTTCTGCACTGGCCTCATCTTTGATCAGCGAGCGGAACCGGGTCATACCGCTCTCGATCTGCAGGCGCAGTGCATGATCGATATTGTCGAGATTGCCCTCAACCAGTTCGAAGCCTTCGAGATAGGCGGTGACTGCAAGCTCGTGGGCTGCCTTGTGGTCTCCCTGTTTGTAGGCTGACAGGCTTTTCTCGAGGTTTTCGCGGGCAAAGGAAAGGGTGGACCCCTGTTGCTGCGTGAACAGCGCCTCGGGATGGCTGCGCAACCAGGCCACCATATTTGCCGCCTGCGCCCCATATTCAGCCTCTGTTTCCGCCGGAGTTCTTGAGGTCAGGTCCTGTTTTCCGATTCGGTCCAGAGCGATGCTGCCCGCGAGCAAGGCCTGTTTACCCTCGGACTTCATCAGGTCTGTCGGCGCCAGCTGTCCCACATAGAAAGCCAGTGCCCAGCGATCATCATCCGGCAGCTTTGCATAGCTCTTCATAGCCGTACCATTCACACCGTGTGTGATGGTGCTGTACAGGCCATGCAGCGTGCGCTGACGGTATCTCTCGAGATCGGTGAAGTTGGTCGGGGCCGGCTCCAGGGTGCTAGCCAGAGGACCATTGCCCTTGCCCTCCACACCGTGACAACTGGTGCACTGCTGCGCGAACAGTGCCTTACCCCGCTGCAGATCCGGTGTGCGGGCAGGTGTCACGGCAAGATCATAACCGTTGATCAGCAGTTGCCTCAGCTTGCCTGTGGCTTCCGAGACCTGGTGCGCATCGGACCTGGCTGTGACCAGGCTGTTCAGCAATGCTGCGACAGTCCGGATTTCGGGAAGTACTTCCGTGACCGGCAGCCCCTCAGCCAGATCCTGTATGGTTCTGGAGAAATCGAGCATTTCTGCATATTCCACAGGATTGACAACCTCACCGCCTGCAACGGCCCCAGGATAGTCCACGCCGACATAGTCCACGAGCTGCTGCATTCGCTGCAGTGGTGTGGCTGCCTGTGCTGCAGCGGTGCCCAGCAGATATAACAAAACAAACAAGATTTTTCTCATCGATACATTCCACGGCAATTTTTCATTTTGCTAATGATAATGATTATCGCTTGAATTAGCAACAGCAGAATAAACCACCGCTGAAGCGGGTGCTTCGAAAACAGCAGGAATCCCCTTTCCGAAAACAGGGAAAGGGTAAGAGTAAGCGTTCAAATACAGCCTTGGTGCGCGTTCGCCCCTGAATCTTGCGGGGGAGAGAGGCAAACGGCCAAGGGTTTCATTTGGGTGGTTTGTTGCAGCAGGCCGGAGGCGGGGCCTTGGCATTGTCGCGGGCATTGGCATCGGAGAACTGGTAGACCCGCGCCTTCAGGCCGTTCCACAAGTCCTTCGCTACGGCAAAACCGGCCTCCTCGAGTGCCGTCACCACAACCGTGTAATCCAGCCGGCTGGCGTCATAGACTACCGTGATCTGTGTGCTGCCGGCTTCCACCTGTAGCGAACTGCTCATGCCTGGCAGCGCCTCCAGCGCCTGTCTGATGTCTGCAACGTCCTCTGGAGTCAGGGCCCCGGCAAGTCGGATGACCCGTCTGACATCCCATGTACTCATCGCATTGTTGTTTGAAACTGTCATTGTCTTCACCTGTCTTTCATTCAATCATATCTTGCTGCTTTTCAGCCGCAGTGCATTGGCTATGACCGATACAGAGCTGAAGCTCATGGCCGCCGCAGCGATAATGGGTGAGAGCAGCAGTCCGAAGAAGGGATACAGCACACCCGCTGCAACCGGTACGCCAAGGGAGTTGTAGATAAAGGCAAGAAACAGATTCTGACGTATGTTGCGCATGGTGGCCCGGCTCAGTCGCCGTGCTCTCACGATGCCCCGAAGGTCACCTTTTACCAGCGTGACACCGGCACTCTCCATGGCAACGTCGGTACCCGTCCCCATGGCAATACCCACATGGGACTGAGCGAGTGCCGGTGCGTCATTGATGCCGTCACCCGCCATGGCCACGATCCTACCTTCAGCCTGCAGTTTCTTGACGATGGCCGCCTTCTGGTCAGGCAATACTTCGGCTTCCACCCGATCGATATTCAGCTTGTCGGCCACCGCCTGGGCAGTCGTCGCATTGTCGCCAGTGAGCATCACTACCCTGACGCCTTCTCCATGCAGATCACGAATGGCTTCTGCAGTCGTGTCTTTTATGGGATCAGCCACGCCGATCAGACCGGCCGCTTTCCCGTCGATACTCACGTACATGACGGTCTGGCCTTCCAGCCGTCCCGCTTCGGCATTCTCCAGCAAGGGTTCCACAGCCACGGACAGTTCTTCCAGCAGCCTGCGGTTACCCAGCGCCACCTCATGTCCTTCTACAACACCCTTAACACCATGACCGGTGACGGAGTCGAATTCATTCACCGCTGCCAGACGGATACCCTGCTCCTCGGCCCCACGGACGATAGCTTCCGCCAGCGGGTGCTCACTGGCCCTTTCCAGGCTCGCAGCCAGTCGCAGCACGCTGTCCCTGGGGAATTCATCGGTTGCCTGCACGGAAACCAGGCTGGGTTTTCCTTCTGTCAGGGTGCCGGTCTTGTCCACCACCAGGGTATCGACTTTTTCCATCACCTCCAGTGCTTCGGCGTTCTTGATCAGCACACCCAGGCTCGCACCTTTGCCCGTACCCACCATGATGGACATGGGCGTCGCCAGGCCCAGGGCACAGGGGCAGGCAATGATGAGTACTGCGACCGCATTGATCACCGCATGTGCCAATCGCGGCTCGGGTCCAAAGAACCCCCACACGATCATAGTCAGCACAGCGACCAGCACCACCGCCGGCACGAAATAGCCAGCCACCACATCTGCCAGTTTCTGAATGGGCGCACGGGAACGCTGTGCCTCACTCACCATTTTCACGATCTGTGAAAGGAGTGTATCCGCACCCACTTTTTCTGCCCGCATCAGCAAACTGCCCGTACCGTTCACCGTGGCACCGATCAGCGCATCACCCGCCTGCTTCTCCACAGGCACGGGTTCACCCGTGACCATAGACTCATCCACCAGGCTGCCACCTTCGGTCACGACGCCATCCACGGGTATCTTCTCTCCCGGCCTCACCCGCAGGATATCACCGGGCATGACCTGCTCCATGGGAATGTCTTCCTCACTGCCATCGGCATTGACACGCCGTGCACTGTTAGGCGCCAGCCCCAGCAGCATCTTTATTGCGGCATTGGTATTGCTGCGTGCCCGCAGTTCCAGCACCTGCCCCAGCAGCACCAGCGCCGTGATGACGGCAGCCGCTTCGAAATAGACCGCAACCCTGCCTTCCTCACCCTGCATATTCGGCGGAAATATCTGGGGAAACAGCAAAGCAACCACGCTATACGCCCAGGCCACGCCGACACCCAGGCCAATGAGTGTGAACATATTGAGATTCCAGGTGCGCACCGACTGCCAGCCACGCACGAAGAAAGGCCAGCCACCCCACAACACCACGGGTGTCGCAAGGACAAACTCGATCCACTGCACGCTCTTCATGCTCAAACTGTCAGGCAACAGTCCCGGAGCAAGATCCGCCACCATGGCAAGAATAAACACCGGCACAGACAGCAAAGCACTTACCCAGAAGCGTCGGCTCATGTCTTCGAGTTCCGTATTGTCCTCTTCCACCGCCACCGAACGTGGCTCCAGCGCCATGCCGCACTTGGGGCAGGAGCCGGGATGATCCTGCCGAATCTCGGGATGCATGGGGCAGGTGTACACTGCACCGGCCACAGCTTCAGTGGCGTGCGAAGTGTGATGCTCCTCATGATGGCATTCACCCGGTTCATGTGAATGATGGGAATGACTCTTGTCTTCGGTCTCATCGCCTTTCACGAACCGCGAAGGGTCTGTCTCGAACTGGCTTTCACAACGTTCACTGCAGAAGTGGTATTCCACTCCGGCAAAACCGTAGTGATACTCGCTGTCATCCGACACCTCCATACCACAGACCGGATCGATCACTTTCCCGATTTCTATTTTCTTTGCCGGATGTCCCATGTCAGCCTCCTAAGCTCCAGGTTTCCTGTTGGAAAATGCTATTCTTCTCAACTGAAACCAAGCAGCTTCCGTGCCAGGATTCACAAGTTCATGGCATTCAATCACTTAAGGCGTTTACAGACATGCAGCACCATCTGATCCACACACTGATATTCCACGCTTCGATGAATTGTTCAACGTTTCGTTGCAGTCATTCTCAAGGGAATCAGGATGGAAAGAGCAGGCCATGTAAATGTACATACTGATCGCCACAGCAACAGCCGTTCTGGTACTGGCAATATCCGTTCCCTGGCTGATCCGGCTTGCCTACCGGGTACCACGGTGCACCGCAAACGAAACGCCAGCGGATCTGAAACTGCCTTATCGGGAGTGCCGTATCGCCACTGTCAACGGAAAATGGCTGTCAGCCTGGTTTGTTGTTGGGGAAGATCTTGCAGGCAAGGTGCCAGTGGTTGCCGTCATTCACGGCTGGGGCGGCAGCGCCGCCCAGATGCTGCCCTTTGCCAGGTTGCTGCATCAGGCCGGCTATGGCGTACTGTTGCTGGATGCCCGCAATCACGGCAACAGTGACAGCGACAGCTTCTCATCCATGCCACGCTTTGCGGAAGACCTGGAACACGGCCTGGACTGGCTGAAGAAACAGCCCCAGACCGACCCACACAGGCTGTTTCTGCTGGGTCATTCTGTTGGCGCAGCGGCAACCTTGCTGCTGGCATCCCGGCGGCGGGATCTGGCCGGTATCATCAGCATCGCCAGCTTTGCCCATCCCCGGGAACTCATGCGCCGACAAATGCGCTCACACCATATCCCCTATTACCCTGTCGGCTGGCTGGTTCTGCGCTATATAGAGAACACCATCGGTTTTTCCTTCGATGACATTGCTCCCTGCAACACCATTCGCCACATCAGCTGCCCCGCCCTGCTGGTACATGGCAAGGCTGACCGCTTCATTCCTGTGGAAGATGCCGAAACAATCTATGCGAACCGCTCGGGAAACAATATCCGCTTGCTGCTGCTCGATCATACGGGGCACAACTCCATCAATGCCATATCCCGGCACGGTGATTCCCTGCTGCAGTTTCTGGAAAGCTGCCCGTCAGATGCCGGGGAGAATTCATCCGGGCAATAAATGCTCCACCGGTCAAAGCCAGTGGCTTCGGATTACGGCTGAAAGCCGGTTTGATCGGCCCTACTTCCGGTTGATCCCTCTCCCAAAACCGAGGGTGTCGTAAAAGCCTTGACCGGAGGTTCCTTAACAAGATGTTGATAAAGTCCTTCCATGGACTTTTTCAACCACGGAAGCGGAAAACGCGGTTTCCTGCTTCCTTGTGCCGCACACAGGGTATTGAAAAACAGCGTTTTTCAATACCTTGTTAACGAGTCGTTGAATAATTTAATGCCCTGCTGATGCTTTCATCCTGAAACGCACAGCCAATATAAGATTCAAATCAACACACCCCTTTGTTTCTCCGTGACTTTTTACGAATACCGTCAAGTTGGCACGCTATCTGCAGCACTCCAGACAGTTGCCCGGAAAAGACAACGAAATGAAACCCAACCAGCAAACAATAGAACGGAGAAACACCATGAAAAAAATCATCACAATCGCAGCTGTTGCCATCCTTGGAACCTCTACGGCCACCTGGGCCCACGACAAGGTACTTGGCGGCAATGAAGACCTGTACCAGTCTTCCCTGAAGGACCACGACAAGGGAGCGCCCACCGGTGAAGTCATGAAAGGAGAAGGCGACCTCTATGGCAGCCACATGGTGAACCCGGAAGACATCAAGTCGAACCCGAATGCCAAACCAGACATGCCGAAAGGCAAAGAGGCACTGCACGAGCAGGATCCCGAAGGTTACGGCATCAAGTAAACACCTATCACATTCACCAACAGTTTTACTCCTGTTGGTGGATTGACTGTGGGTAATCCCCTCTTACACATCAACGGGCTCCCTCATGAACGATTCAGCTTCAGGGTACAGGAAAAAGGTACTTCTGCTGGCCATGGCATTGGCATTGCCAGGCATGGCCGCTGCGGATGAAAAATATGACGCACTGAAAAAACAGGTCGAACTGTTGCAGCAGCAACTGGAACAGGTACAGTCGGCATTGAAGCAATATGAAACGGACAACACTGCCGGCAAGGCGGAAGTGCGCAAACTGAAACAGGAGATAGCACAGGCCGCTGCCAATGCCAGCGAAGGCAAGAATACCGATTCCGTCACGCATCTCGCAGGCTACGCGGATGTCACTTATTCTGACGGGAGTGGCGAGGATGTCAACGGCGCATTCACCGGCGCTCGATTTAACCCCATATTCCACTATCAGTACAAGAATCTGCTGATGCTCGAGGCAGAACTGGAAATGAGCGCCGACAGTGAAGGCGGTTCCGAGATTGCACTGGAATACGCCACTATCGACTATCTTCTCAACGACTCCGTGGCGCTGGTAGCAGGCAAGTTCCTCAGCCCGGTGGGACAGTTTCGCCAGAACATGCACCCTTCATGGATAAACAAGCTGCCGACCGCACCCTCTGGATTTGGCCATGATCAGGCAGCCCCCGTATCCAATCTCGGATTGCAGGCACGTGGCGGCTTTTCGCTTTCCGGTGATTCTCTGTTCATGAACTATGCCGCCTTTGTCGGCAATGGCCCCATTCTGGAAGTCGCCGATGGCGAGATCGA